>CAYUGQ010000085.1:0-11876 GCA_964444305.1 uncultured Candidatus Sumerlaeota bacterium | reverse complement strand
ATTAACTTTGAAAATACTCAAAAGAGCGTGTCCGGTTTGGGTTGACCAGTACAGGTATTCATGGCTGTGCTGAACAGGCCAAGGGCGCCTGGCGGCCATGGCAGGTGACACCAATGATGCTCTGGTCAGGCTGGCAATGAATTCCGGCATCCAGGCCGCACATGAAGCTGGTAATATGGTAGGCCTGGATTCCGCCCGGCCGAGCTGCTGGCGGTGGTGGAAGTGGGCAGCAATTGTTGATCACTCGTGGAGCACTCACTACCTTCAAGCTGGCCAAATACTTTGCCATCATTCCGCGATGTTTGCCGGCGCGCACTACTGGCTATCGCGGCGCTGGATTTCATAGGGTACTGGCAGCCTTGATCTTCAACGCACTGATCACACCCGCCCTGATCCCGCCGGCCTTGCGCGTGGTGAACGCCATCAAGGCAGAGAGGCTGCTGCGCAATAGCATGATGCTCTATGGTTTGGGCGGCGTGGCTGTGATCAAGCGATCGACATGGTGCTGAGTGTGGTTCTGTAAGCGATTGAGCTGCACGGACTTGAGGAGTTTACCATGACTAATGATTTAGTCGATATCGAGCCAACATTTGACCGCGCTGCAAGCGGCGATGGTGTTTCTGTTGGTGTGCGGTCTGCTCGACACCGATATCGCCATTTTCTTTGGTGCTTTGCTGTTTCCCCACCAAGCCACAGGCAGCCGATAGAGCGTAATGGGCGTATATTGATCTCACGCGTTTGTCGATGTATCGTTCAGTTGCGGCCAGGAGCGATGGCTAGTGACCTCCGCGAAGGTAATCCTGAAGCAATGATCAACAGGGATTTATCAGGCGCGTGGGCAGCGGCCCGCCCCGTTGAACGCAGATTGTACAGGGTGCTATTTCTACTTGTACGTACGCCGCATATTGCCCGCAAATATCGATTTAATCACGCTGGGCGTCGCTCACGAAACTGAATCCGCTCTCTTAACAAGTGTTGGGTTTTCATAAACAAGTGTTGGGTTTTCATATTGAAACATGCGAATAAAGCAATGTAGAATGGGGTTGTCGGCCTCGATTACTACGTCTTGTCATGTACTTCTGCTATTGGGCAAGAATAGAGCAGGGCAGGAAATGGTTAAAAAAGGCAAATATTACTAAGGCTCAAGACTCGCGCACCTTATCGGACGATTGGCAGAAGTGCGCAACTGCGTTGCTGGCAATAGCCAATTTGCAGGCATGAGTAGTGTATTGCCCAGCAAAATCAAATCATCACAGCGCTGACACTTTTCGTGACTATCACTCGATAGCGTGAGTTCGCATTTCTAACTGTAATCTTGGTTGGCGCGGGAGTTGATTCGAAACTTTTGATCCTCGAAGAATTCTGTCTGATTAAGATGCGACCAGGACTGGATCGGCTCATTGTTAAGGATTTATAGGACGGAAGGGCCAAGCTGTCCCGCAAAGTTCAAAAAGGGAGATCAGAATGGAAAGAATCAGAAATGGAAAAAAATCAGCAATGGAAAGAATCAGAAGTACCCTATACGAATTAGGGCCCTTGAATCCTCAATATTACAACCTCAAGTGGAGTGTTGCACCTCTAAGTACGCGAGATGGCGCATCCCTGTTTCAAATAAGCCCGAGTCATGCTTTCTTTACTTCCGGCGCGGGCAAACCTGATGTAATCCCGATCGAAGATATTGCGCCTGGCAATCGACGCTTTTGTCGCTCATAGGCCTGATTCTAGGGGCTTTCTGTTATTGGACAGAAGCAACAATGCTTTTAAGTAAGATTTCTGTAACTCTATTTCGGGATATTTCTTTCCCGCTCGAGTTTGGCTACACGACACAGGCAGATGTAGATAATGAATCAAGATCTATTATTGGAATTGACGGAGTCGTATCTCAAATCACTTATATCTGAGATTTCCGGGTCGCTCGACGCCACTGCCATCGATCCCCGATCGCCGTTTGGCGAGTTAGGAATCGATTCATTTCTTGTGTTGAAAATTATTAAAATACTGGAGACAGATTTTGGAAGTTTGCCAAAAACTCTGCTGTTTGAACATTTCAACATTAGTGATCTAGCCAGCTATTTTGTCGACCATCATCTACAGACTATTTCTGCCAAGTTTGCGTCGCAGTTGGTGAGTGCGGAAGATTCTCTTCCCATCCCTGTGAGGCAGCCAAAATTTTCTGAGGCCGCGATCAAGGAAAATGCCGGACGCTTGGTGGAGTTTCCAATCGATATAGACGCTCAATCGGCTCCTATCTTAATCCTCGAAAAAGACGCCTACGCCAATGACAAGCTCAGGGGTATAGTTAGAGAGCTCTTTGACCGCTATAAAAATGAATCCTCTGTATCGAGAGGGACGAGGAATATTGCCCCCAATCTTTTCATAGGCAGAGGGAAAAATGGGTTTTTCAATTACAGCAGGAGCCGGAATATCATCCTGGTATACAGCTATACCGGTCCCTCAGACTACTTTCCTGTACTCGCGGATGAAATGCTGCGTCATTGCGCGGACAAGAAACTCGAGTTCAATATTCTGGCTGACATACAGATAACGTCAGTCGGCGAAGTTCTTCTTTCCGCCACACCATTCGGAGTCGCCCAGCGTGTTCTCGATCTGCCGAATTTCAGCTTGGAAGGTCAAAAGATGCGCAGGCTGCGCTATCAGGTATCCAAGTTCGCAAAAGCTGGTAATTGCCACACCGAAGAATACCGTTGCGCTTCCGGCGGGGGGGACATAGAACGGGAAATATTGCGAGTCATTGATCAATGGTGCTCCACTAAAACCATGGTTAATCCTCTTGTTCATATCGCGCGTTCCGAGATCCTCGCCGGGACCCTCGATCCAATGCACCGTATTTTCCTGACCTACCTCGACGACGTGCTGCAGAACGTTATCATCATTTCTCCGCTCTGCGCAGAGCAGAACGGTTATTTAATGGATCTGGAGTTTTATCCTGCTGATATGCCGCTCGGAGGGTTGGAGTTCGCGATAATTAAAATCATCGACATTCTTGTTGCAGAAGGGTGCGCCATGCTGAGTATGGGTGCAACTCTCGGCCCCAAATTGGCATCTTCCTCTAATGCTGATCCCGAGATTGATCGGATTTTAGACGATTTACGGCAGCAGAATATTTTTAACGACGAAGGAAATCTTCAGTTTAAGAATAAATTCAGGCCTGAGAATAAAACAATTTTTCTTTGCCGGCCGGTGGAAAGTGGCAACCCAGGCAGCGTGATCGATATTATAATGATGATTGCGGACCCATCCAAAATGCAGACCTCGGATGTTGAGCACCATATGTCTGTGGTTGATTCTGCGTCCCCAGTAATTTTGGCAGAGAAACCTGTTGAAAAGAAAAGGCCGAGTATTCCAGAGCGCCCCGGACGCAGCCGGTTCGAAGTGGAGCAAAAGAAAGCGGCACATTCGACAGAGGAACTCGATCGCTTCGTTATATTGTCGGCCTGTGATTATAACCCCCTGTATGTGTCCAACGAGCGCGTCGATTTTGACTTAAAAACTGACTCTTGGGCGCAGTTGGAATCGCCTGCCATCGAAAGGCAAATGAGCGAGCTCCACGCTCGTCTTCAGCAGCCTGTCAATTTGGATGAGAGCCTCAGAACCCTTTTCCCTTTTAAATATTTTGTACTTGCTAATTCCGGTCGGGCAGCAGAACAAGTGTTTTTCAAAGCTTGGCCGCAGAAAGGTCGGGTGCCTCAGAACCTGTTGTTCCCAACCACGATTTATCATCAGATCGATAATGGCTTTACCCCGAGAGAAATGCCTGATCCCAAAGTTTTCGAAACTGCTTCGGACGGAGAATTCTACAAGGGTAATTTAAACCTGGAAGCATTGCGCCGAGAGGTTGAGCGTGACGACTCCTCCATCGCCTTGGTATGTATTGAAGCTACCGATAATGCCGCTGGAGGCTACCCGTTTTCTCTAAAACACCTTACCCAGGTGAAGTCTCTGCTCACAAAGCATTCCATTCCGCTGGTCGTCGACGCTACAAGAGTTTTAGAGAACGCTCAGTTTTTGATTGAGCGCGAATCGGAGTATGCCGGAAAGAGTGTATGGGAGGTTGCTCGGGAAATTCTTTCTTTAGCTGACGCCGTGATCGCAAGCCTTACCAAAGATTTCTGCGTAGACAGGGGCGGAATCATCGCTACCAACGGTCGAGAGCTCTACAACCGCCTTCAGGATTTGCTAAGGGTTCAGGGTGACGGACTTGACGTTATCGATAAGAAACTTGTTGCTCTCTCACTGCAATCCCGCAAACAGATCGAATCTCAGATCTTGCGTAGAATGGAGGCTGTGCGTTTTGTTTGGCAAGAGCTGAACAGGTGTGGCATTCCGGTCGTTCGCCCCGCGGGTGGACATTGTGTTCTGATCGACGCCAAGGCGATCCCCGAGTTTAGGGATTTTGAGCATCCTGCGGCCTCACTTGTTGCATGGTTGTATTTGAATACGGGAATTCGAGCTATCTCTCATAATGTGGGCATGCAGAAGAGCACCGCTATTAATGAGTTGGTGCGCTTGGCCATTCCGTTGGGATTGAGGCGGGAACAAACAGAAGAAATAGTACGAAGGCTGGTCCTGCATTTTGGCAAAGTCGAAAACATTCCCGAAATTCTGCCAGAGAGCAGAGCGGTCGACTTGTCAGACAATATACATCCCAGATACAAGTTGAAGAAACTTCACAGGCCGGCTGAGACTGCTGGTGCGCAGATTATTGTTGAGCCGGCAGTTACCGCAATTATAGAACAGCCCGTCCCCTCGGCGGGTGCTGACGTTTCAGGGAGCGTTCCGGCCAGGGCCAGCTTGCGACTTGGATCCGAAGTCGCACGGGGTGCAGAGGAAGCACATCGGCCAGAGGAGATTGCCATTGTTGGGATGGCCGGTCGTTATCCGGAGGCCCGTAATACGAGTGAATTGTGGGAAAACCTCATCCGAGGTAAGGATTGCATTGGGGTCATTCCGGATAGTCGGCATGAGCGACGATGGCAGAACAAATTTCTGACACGATACCGGGGTGGTTTTATTGACGACGTGGACAGGTTTGATTCGCTGTTTTTCAATATTTCGCCCAGGGAAGCTGAAATGTTGGATCCCCAAGAGCGGCTTTTTCTAGAGGTCGCTTGGGAAACACTCGAAGACGCTGGCTATTATCCGGAAATTCTAGGGAAAGATGAAACGCCTCGAGACATCGGGGTATTCGTTGGCGCCGTGTGGTCAATGTATCAAATGATCGGTGTCGAGGAAAAAATCTCCGGCAATGACTCAAACCCTAATTCTTTTCTGTGGAGCGTTGCCAACCGCGTTTCTTACTGGATGAATTTTTCCGGTCCCAGCCTGACTGTGGATACAGCTTGCTCTTCCAGCTTGACTGCAATTTACCTGGCATGTGAGGCGATTAGTAAAGGTGAATGCAAAGCCGCAATTGCGGGTGGGGTAAATCTCGATCTTCATCAAAGCAAGCTGGATATCAATACCGCAGGAGGAACCCAATCGGTAGATGGAGTTTGCCGCAGTTTCGGTAAGAACGCTAACGGCTATGTGGCAGGCGAGGGAATCGGTGCGGTTTTTCTCAAGCCTTTGCGGCAGGCGATTCTGGATCGGGACAATATTTATGGTGTGATCAAGAGCGTCGTCGTCAACCATGGCGGACGTGCTAGCGGCTACGCGGTTCCAAACCCCAGGGCTCAGGCCAAACTTGTCTCATCCGCACTCCAAAGTGCTGCAATTGATGCTCGAACCATCGGTTACATCGAAGCACACGGCACCGGGACTGAACTCGGCGACCCCATAGAAATTAAGGGACTGACTGATGCATTCCGTGACTACAAAGTGCCGAATCAGGCATGCTCTGTCGGTTCGGTAAAAAGCAATATAGGACACCTTGAAGCAGCAGCGGGGGTGGTCGGTGTCGCAAAAGTCTTGCTGCAGATGAAGTACCGCCGACTGGTGCCTTCGCTGCATTCGTCGGAATTGAACGAGCATATTGATTTCACTGGTTCTCCCTTTTATGTGCAGCAGAAGGTCCAGGAATGGCAGAGCAAAAAAGTGGATGGAGTGGATTATCCCTTACGCGCAGGCGTCAGTTCTTTTGGTGCGGGGGGAGCAAACGCACATATTATTCTTGAGGAGTACGAGCAAACTGCACAAGAAACCGATGGGCTCGGTGAACTCCTCTTTCCTCTATCTGCTCGTAGCGACGATCAGTTGCGCGATGCCGCGATACGCCTCAGAGATTACATTCATCGCCAAACATCCAGTGAAGTACCCGATTCTGGACTGAATTTGTCCAATATTGCCTATACGCTGAAAGTCGGTAGGAAATCCTTTGATCACCGTATGATTGTTATCGCGGCGACTCAGGAGCAGCTTCTGGAATCCCTGACACGATTCGCAGAAGGCAAAAAGGACGAAAACATCCTCGTCGGCAATGCGAAGAGCGCCGAAGGAATTACCCGGCTTCTCAATCGCAGGGAGAAAGAGGAATTTATAGGCCTACTGGCACAAAACCGTGACTTGAGAAAACTCGCGCAGCTCTGGATCGAGGGCCTGCTTGGCGATTGGCAGGGATTCCGGTCCACCGAAAAGGGCAGAAGAGTTTCCTTGCCCACATACCCTTTCGCCGACAAGCGGCACTGGGCGCGCGATGTACCCAAGAACATGAGCGGTTACCTGCTGCCGCAGGCAGTCGTACATCCTTTGATTGATACCAACGCATCAACGTTCGAACGCCAGCTGTTCAGGAAGTCGTTCAGCGAAAAAGAATTCTTTATTTACGATCATCTCGTGTCCGATATTCCGACTTTGCCCGGTGTCGCCTATCTTGAATTGGCCAGAAAAGCGGGTGAGTTGGCTGCCGGGCGAAAAGTGCACAAAATAAAGAATATTGTTTGGGTGAGTCCGCTTATAGTGAGGAGTTCCTCTATCACAGAAGCGATGATCGAGCTTAAACCGAATGGCAATACTGTTCAGTTCGAAGTATTCAGTGAGCACCAGGAAGGAAAGAGGCAACTCTATTCGCAAGGCAGACTTTCTTATTTGACGCCGCAGGGTGTACAGCCTACCCCGGAATTCGTAGACCTCGCGGCTATCAAGAAAAGATGCGTAAAAGTTATAGACAGCAGAGATGCCTATCCTGCGTTTAAGCAACTTGGGTTGAATCTGGGACCCAGCTTCCAGGTATTGCAGGAGGTATTCAGAGGCGAAAGTGAGGTACTGGGTCTTCTGAAAATTCCTGTATCCCGTGACAGCGATTTTAATGACTTTGTACTCCATCCGTCGCTCGTGGATGGTTCCTTTCAGGCAGGCATGGGAGCGGCGGTCGGTGCTGCGTTGGCCGGCGATACCAATGGAGAAATGTTTGTCCCCTATTCAATTGGGGAAGTGGAGATCCTGCATCCGCTGAAACCGATTTGTTACAGCTATGTTACGGAGGGTAAAGAGGACAAAAAGGGCGGCTCCAAGCTCGCGAGGTCGAACGTACTAATTCTAGATGAGGAGGGGAAGATTCTTGTCAGAATTCGCGACGCGGTGGGCGTGCCGCTGACCGATGTCCACGAAAAGCCTGCGCCTAGCCAGGACACCGATGGCTTCTCCAGGCTTTATTACGCGCATACGTGGGAAAAATCGTTTTTCGAACGAGCAAATGTTCGATTAAATCAACTCGACTTTTTATTGTTATTCGACACAGATGAAAAGCTGCGCGATCTCTACAGTGAGCGGCTACGGGGAGCAGGAAGCGACCCGCGCCAGGTCATCTTGGTCAAGCCAGGAGAAGCCTACGCCCCATTGGATGCTCAGACATATCGGATTAATCCACAGAATCCGCTGGATTACACACGCCTCTTCGAAGAATTGTACCGATCTGGCCGGATCCCGACACACATCTGTGTTGCGTGGGCCATTTCCGGCTTCGTCCAGGAGGCGCGCGTTATAAATGAGGCTCTGTATCAGGGCGTATATTCTCTCCTCTACATTTGCAAGTCGGTGATAGAGCAGAAACCGAGCGGCAAAATTCAGTTGCTTTATCTCTTCTCTGGCGACAAGGACGGTCCTCAACCACATAATGAGGCAGTTAGCGGCTTCGCCAAAACGCTGCAACTTGAGCATCCGAAATTGCTTTGCAAAACACTGGAAATCCAACAGGACCTCGCTACGCGCGATGAAGTTCTGGACATGGTTTTGGCTGAGATTCATGACGACTCGCCGGACGCGGCAACTGTCCGATACGAAAATAATGAGCGTCATGTCAGAAGGCTCAAGCGCATCGAGCCTGAGGAGATCCCCCATTCAAGCCTGTCTGATAATCCGCCATTGAAAGAAAACGGAGTTTATCTAATAACCGGTGGTGCTGGCGGTCTTGGTCTTATATTCGCCGATTACCTCGCTAGGGAGTTCAAGGCGAAGCTCGTGCTAACAGGCAGATCGGCGCTCTCTCCCGATGCCATGACGAAATTGGAAGACCTCAGGCGGGCTGGTGCGGAAGTTCTCTATATAGCAGCAGATGTTGCCAGCCGTGAGGCAGTCGCCGGGTTGGTGGCTGAGTGCAAAACCCGTTTCGGAGGGATCAACGGTATTATTCACAGTGCAGGCGTATTAAGGGATTCTTACATACGAAACAAAACTGTGGAGGAAATGGCAGCGGTTCTTGCGCCGAAGCTGCATGGTACCTTGCATTTGGACTTTGCGACTCAGGAAGAAAACCTTGATTTTTTCGTGATGTTCTCTTCGCTCGCGGCTGTCGGCGGAAATGTGGGGCAATGCGACTATGCCTTTGCCAATCACTTTATGGACTCCTTTGCCGCGCGTCGCGAGTTAATGCGGACAAAAGGTGAGAGAGCGGGCAGAACATTAAGTCTGAACTGGTCCTTGTGGGCGGACGGCGGAATGAAGGTCGACGAGCAAACGGAGATCTTCTTTAAAAAGAACATGGGTATCAAGCCGCTGAGTATAGAAACAGGACTTGAGGCGTTCACTAAAGGTCTTGGCTCGCCGCTGTGCCAGTTTGCGGTTATCGAAGGTGTTCAGGAAAAGATCGAGCTCGCCTGGGGGTTACGAAAGAAGGAATCCGTTGCTCCAGCTGTATCCACCGTGCCTGCTTCCGGCGCGTCACCTGCTGAAACTGCCGCCGACGATCTTGTAGAACTCGTTCAGGATAAACTGTCCGGCATAGTAGTGGAGTTTCTTAAGCTGGACGCCAGTGACATCGACATGGACAGGATCTTGCTGGATCTCGGATTCGATTCGATTGGACTGGCTACGTTCGCCAACTCGGTCAATGAAAAGTATCAAACGGATCTCACGCCAGTACTCTTTTTCGAGTACCCCTCGATCCGCGAAATCGCCAGATACCTTCTCTTGGAACACAGGGAACAGGTACTGCGGTTCCACGGCGTCCTAAAATCAGAGGTGCCCGCCGCCTCAGGGTTGTCGCAGCAGTCGGTTGAGCGTGACAGGGCCGCTGAAGTGCCTTCCGACTCAGCTGAAAACACCTTTCGCATCGGCAAGGGCTGGAATCCCGAATTGTTCGACCAGAAAGCGGGCGCGAACACCGCTCCGACTGCTGTAGGCTTTGCGCCTAAGCGCCGGTTTATCGACAGACCCATAGCGGTGGTCGGAATGAGCGGTGTGATGCCTCAATCCGAGGATCTAGAAGAGTTTTGGGAAAATCTGAAAAGTGCCAGAAATTTGATCACTGTCATTCCAGAAGATCGTTGGAACTGGCGGGAATTCCAGGGTGATCCTCTCAAGGAAAAAAATAAAACCAACTCCAAGTGGGGAGGTTTTATGAAAGAGGTGGACAAATTTGATCCGCTCTTTTTCGGCATCTCACCCAGAGAAGCCGAAATGATGGACCCTCAGCAGCGCATCTTTTTAGAGACTGTATGGAAGACAGTCGAGGACTCGGGTCAGAAAGTTTCAGATCTGTCTGGCACAAAAACCGGACTTTTCATCGGCGTCGCGACTAATGATTACGCAGACGTAATCAATGGATTGCAGATCGCGCTCGATGGTTACACCGCGTCGGGAAATTCACACTCGGTCCTGGCAAACCGCATTTCATTCCTGCTCAATCTACGCGGACCCAGCGCACCTATTGACACGGCATGCTCCAGCTCATTGGTCGCCATGCATCGTGCGATTGAATCGATTCATACCGGAAGCTCCGATATGGCGATCGTCGGAGGGGTGCAGGTGATGTTGACCCCTGCGGGCCATATTTCTTTTGGTGCGGCCGGAATGCTGAGTGAGGACGGCAAGTGCAAGACCTTCGATAAGCGCGCCGACGGTTATGTTAGGGGCGAAGGTTCTGGAGCCATCTTTTTGAAACCGCTGTCGATGGCGGAAGTCGATGGCAATCATATCTATGCCGTGATTAGGGCGACGACTGAAAATCACGGAGGGAAGGTATCCACCCTGACTGCGCCAAATCCTAACGCACAGTCCGAGCTGCTAATCGAGGCCTATGAAAAGGCCGAAATTGACCCCGCGACCGTGGGGTATATCGAGTGCCACGGTACAGGAACTAGCCTCGGGGATCCCATTGAGATCCAGGCGCTGAAAAAATCTTTTTCAGAACTGTATAAAAAATACAACAAGTTGCCTGCGGTGCCGCACTGTGGCTTGAGTTCTGTAAAGACGAATATAGGTCACCTGGAAACCGCGGCCGGTATTTCGGGTGTGCTCAAGGTCCTTTTGGCAATCAAGCACCAACAGATCCCGGCCTCGGTTCACTTCGAGGAAATCAACCCTTATATTAATCTTGAAGGAACACCGTTCTACATCGTGGATAAGACAAGGCCGTGGGAGCCTGCGCGGGATGAAACTGGAAACCCTCTGCCCCGCAGGGCAGGGGTGAGTTCTTTCGGTTTCGGCGGCGCGAACGCGCATGTTATTTTTGAAGAGTATCTTGTTCCTCAGCAAGCACGGGCTTCTCATTATCGGGGACCCTATCTAATTGTTCTTTCAGCAAAGAGTGAAGATCGTCTAAACGCTTATGCGCGTGCGATGTTGACTCATCTCGAAAAATATCAAACCGATCCTTACGAATTTGCCTACACGCTTCAAGTTGGCCGGGATCCCATGAAGGTACGCCTGGCTTTTACTGCCGATTCAATGGCGGAGGTTGTACGCAAATTCCGGGCTTTTGTGGGAGATGAAAAAAATATCGAAGGTTTGTACTTCGGGCAATTAAGTTCAGCAAAAAAAGGGCTGAACATTGCGGCGGAAAATGGCGGCTCCCCGGACAGTGTCATTCAAAAATGGATGGACACAGAACAATATGGCAAGCTGCTGGAGACGTGGGTACAGGGACTGGAGATTGACTGGAATATCTTATACGGCGCGACTAAACCCAAACGCATCAGCGTACCGACATACCCTTTCGCGAGAGAAAAATGCTGGTTTGAAGTGCCGAAGGTGGTGGCCGCCGCCACGGCAAAGAGACTGCACCCTCTACTGCATACGAATATGTCGAATCTGCGAGAGCAGTGCTATAGCACAGATTTGAGCGGAAAGGAGTTGTTCCTGGCCGACCATCGGGTGCGTGGACAACTGGTTGCACCAGCTGAGATGTTCTTGGAAATAGCTCGAGTTGCGGTGGAGGACGCTGCTGAACGTCTGGAGTCCGGTATTCTGGAATTGCGAGATGTGGCGTGGCCGCAGCCGTTTACGGCTGATGGCGGTAAGACTCTCAAAACTTTGCTATCTGCCGTCCCTGAAGATAGGGTCGGGTTTGAGATATATAGTGAGGAATTTGGAGAGGCGTGTTTACACAGTTGCGGCGTCGGGGTTTTCGTAAGAGATCCCGCGCCAGAGCGTCGGGATATCGCACAACTTAAAAGTCGAATGCAGCAAGGCCGAGAGGAAGG
>CAYUGQ010000084.1:0-12284 GCA_964444305.1 uncultured Candidatus Sumerlaeota bacterium | reverse complement strand
CCCCGTCTCAATAATCGCCACATCCACCCCCTGCTCCGAAAAAAACTGAAACGCCGCCGCCGTCAAAATCTCAAAAACCGTCCGAAACCCCGGAGCCTGCACCTCCGCCTTAGCCCCCTCATCATCACCCGCCCCTTCCCACAAGCGCCCTCCCATCATCCCCACCAACCGCGCAAAATCCTCATCCCCCACCGCACATCCATCCACCCGGATCCGCTCCGTAAACTTATGCAAATGCGGCGACGTATAAAGCCCCGTCTTAAAACCACACGCCCGAAATGCCGCCTCCAAAAATGCACACGTACTCCCCTTCCCCTTAGTCCCCGCCACATGCACCACCCCATAACCCAAATGCGGATCCCCCAGCAACCTCAACTGCTCCCGAAACCGGTCCAGGTCAAACGTCTCAGTATTATACTGCACCGCCGGCGACCCCAACAGCCGCTCATAATCCGTAATCGAAAGCAGCCAAGCCTCCGCATCCTCATAACTCTTCAACACAGGCATCCCCGCCCGGCCATCGCCTTCAATCTCATCAGCAGCGTTCACGTGTCATTTCCCATCGTCATTTTCCCCCACACATACACTCGCCCTACAAAATCTTAACCCCGAAACCGCACCCCCAAAGCCAATCCACCACCCTCCACTCACCTTAGCCAAATCCGGCTCGATACTTGCCCACAAACCTCTCATTATGCATTCAATCAGCATCACCCTGTAAGTACTTGAAAACACACAATCGGCGCCTTCACTTTAAACCACACGTCCCACCATCAGCACCTGCGGTGCGCCGGCCATTAAAAGGAGTACGAAAACTTGCGAGGTTCATGGAAAATAGGCACCTTCTTCGGAATCGGTGTTCACCTTCATTTCACCTTTCTCCTGCTGCTTGGATTCCTAACCTGGGTTGAATACACCGCCACCGGCAGCCTCAGCCAGGCCCTGTCCACCCTCGCCTTCTTCGCAACATTCTTCCTCTGCCTCGTAATGCACGAATACGGCCACGCCCTCACCGCCCGCCGCTTCGGCGTCGGCACCAGAGACATCACCCTCCTCCCCATCGGCGGAGTCGCCCGCCTCGAAAAAATGCCCGAAAAACCATGGCAGGAATTCCTCGTCGCCATCGCCGGACCCATGGTCAACGTCGTCATCGCCGCCATCATAATCGCCGTATTGTCCATCATGTACCCCTTCTCAGAAGTCGCAAACGCCCTCACCCGCGGCACCCTCCTCTCCTTCGATCACTTCTGGCTGAACATGGCCAAGCTGAACATCCTCCTGGTCGTCTTCAACATGCTCCCCGCCTTCCCTATGGACGGTGGCCGCGTCGTTCGAAGCCTCATGGCCATGGTCCTCCCCTACGACCAGGCCACCCATTATGCATCCCTCCTGGGCAAAGGCATGGCCATCCTCTTCCTCCTCGAAGTCTTCGGCTTCAACACCATCCCCCTCCTCAACGGCACCGGAAACTTCATCCTCGGCTTCATCGCCATCTTCGTCTGGATCAGTGCCGGCAGCGAATCCCGCTTCGTCTCCATGAAAGCCCGCCTTCAAGACATCCCCGTCGCCCGCGCCATGGTCACAAACTTCCGCACCCTCTCCCCCCGCGACACCGTCGAATGGGCCGCCGAGCTCGCCTCCAGCGGCATCCAACAAGATTTCCCCGTCGCCGAAGACGGAAAAGTCGTCGGCATGCTCTATCAACCACTCCTTCAAGCCGCCGTCCTCCGCCAAGACCCCTACCTCATGGTCCGCGACGTCATGCGCACCGACGTCCCCACCGTAAACAGCAACGACCGCCTCGAAGACGTCTTCGCCAGCGTCCTCGGCAGCCAGGCCTCAATCATCCCCGTCACCAGCCGCGATCTCCTCGTCGGCCTCCTCCCCATCGAACGCCTCATGACCCCACCCCCGCCACCCGGCCCAGACGACCCCCGCATCCACCAACAAGCCTCAATGCACAGATAACCGTATAAAAAGTCTTTACAACCGCACACAACTCCGTGGAGAACAAGCCCCATGTCTAAAATTCGAATTGGTTGGCTCGACCATCATCTATACACCCATCACAGCCAGGTGTTTCTACCCCGCATCCTCGGGGCCCTGGGAAACGGCCGCTTTGAAATAGCCGCCGCATGGGAGTCCGACAGAGACCCGGAAAAAGGCGACTGGTGTCAGGAAAACAATATCCGCCGCGCCGAAACCCCCGAAGATGTCATCGAATCCAGCGACGTCATCATGGTCATGGCACCCAATAATCCCGAATCTCACCTCGAACTCTCCCGCGGTGCCCTCGCCTCCGGCAAACCCGTCTACGTCGACAAATACCTCGCCCACACCATGGCCGATGCCCAGGAAATGGTCAACATCGCCCGCCGCAACCAGACACCCCTCATGACCTCCAGCAGCCTCCGCTTCGCCCCCGAAGTCCAGGAACTAATGCTCGAAGTTGGAGAACAGCCCGTCGACTACGTATACGCCCGCGGCATGGGAAAATGGCGCATGCACTACGGCGTCCACACCATCGCCCTCGCCCTCAGAGCCTTCGGACCCTTCATAAAACAAATCAGCGATACCGGCACCGAACTCGACCGCGCCGTAGTCCTCAACGACGGCACCCGCCGTTGCCTCGTCGAAACCCACCTCGCCTCAAACCAAGACGACGTCTTCCCCTGGGAACTCGGCATCCGCGTAGGTGAAAAAGTGCACCGCCGCGTCGTCCACTACAGCGAACAAGTCTACGAAAACCTCATCCGGGAATTCCTCCAGTTCTTCGAAACCCGCGAATCACCCGTATCCCTCGAAGAACAATTCGCCACCGTAGCCGTCGAAGAACTAGCCGAAAACAGCCGCCAACAGGGCGGCACCTGGATCGACTTCCCACGGGATAACTAATCCCCGTCCCACCACCTTCTTACAAATACAGAGGGGCGTTACTGCCCCTCAAAATCCTTATACTGAACCTCCTGCTTCGACCCCTCCAAAATCACCTGGATCCTCCGCTCCATCCGCGTTAACTCCACATTGCACCGACGGCTAAGCTTCATCCCCCGCTCAAACAAGCCGATCGACTCCTCCAGTGACGTCGTCTGATTCTCCAGCTTCGTCACAATTTCCTCCAGCTCCTCAAAGCACTTCTCAAGGCTCAGAGCCGCAATTTCCTTATCCAGCGCCTCACCGGCCGCTGCATTTTCCACTGAATTTTCAGGTTCTGACTGATTCATAATAATAAGATCACGCCCCATCTTGAAATCACTTTCCATAAAAATGTGTCACAATTCAAAGCCGCATGATTTCATACAGGCAGTGGATGATATCAACCACCTCCAATCTGACTCAAACCCGCCATCATAACACAAACAACTGAAAATAAACGACTTAATACGAAACCAAATGATGGCCTGGAACTTGCACAATATACCCCCGAGACACTCAAATCTCAGTCAAATTATAAGGAACCGCAGTTAAATTATGGACCTTTGTAGTAGCCGGCGCGCTTTCACACTCATCGAACTCCTGATCGTAGTCGCCATCATCGCAGTCCTCGCGGCTATTGCCGTACCTAATTTTCTCGAAGCCCAAACCCGCGCCAAACTTGCCCGGGCAAAAGCTGACATGCGTACCATCACAACCGCCCTCGAAACCTATGGCATGGATCACCACGCCTACCCCAACGGTTCCTCCTATTATACCCCCATGCCCAGCCAGCGCATGGCCGCCCTCACCACCCCCATCTCCTATCTGACCTCTATCCCGACAGACCCCTTCGAACGCCGCACTGACAACAACTACGAAGCCAGCCTTCGCGCCGTCGAACCAACCGAGCCTCTCAACGTCTATCTCTACAACCAGGCCGTAAACCAGATGGGCCATGGCGCTGGCGACAACAAACGCAACAGAATGTCATGGTCCCTCACCAGCGGCGGCCCCGATCGTCACATCGCCTACCCCTACTACGCCTTCGCTGACGAGTCCATTAAGAATGGTACCCACATTCTCTACATCTACGACCCCAGCAATGGCACCGTAAGCTACGGGGAAATTTTCCGCCGCGGCGGTCTGGCCCGCACATCATTGCCAGAATTCAACGACTGATCACCCCCCCCTTTGCCCGCAGGCATCGCTCACCCGCCGGCACTAATTTTTCGAGCAGGAGAATACACACAATGATTCATTTCAACCGCGGTTTTGCGTGCGCAGTGCTCGCAGCTCTCGCCATCGCCTCCACCCCGGCCAACGCCGCCGAAGTCACAGGCGAAATCCTGGCTGACTCCCAAATCACGCCAAACAGTTCCAAAACCAGAGAACCAAGCATTCCTCTTTATGCCATGGTAAAGGGTCCCGGCGCTCCCTATCAGTTTAACCAGCACTATTCCCAGATGCCCGTCAAATGGTCCGTCGAACTCCCCAACGAATTCGAGGGCACCAACTACCAGATTACCGACGCACAAGTCGTCGTATACCTGTCCAAAAAGCAGCCGACACTCTGGACCCCATCCTCAGGAGAAATCAAGCTCTTCGGAACAGGTTTCTCCGGTGAAAGCTCCTACACCCTCGAAAACTGGAGCGAAGATTCCGGCTACTTCGGTCCCGGCGCAGCTAGTGCACTACCTCTTCAGGACCCCTATCTAATCGAGCTGGGAACCGGAAACCGCGCTGAAGACAACCTGCAGGCGACACCCTGGGCTACCGGGGATATCGGCCCTGGTTACGACGGAACAGCAGCCCCTGCCGATGCCATCCCTGTAACCTTCAACCTCCCCGTCAACAATCCTCAAGTGCGTGACTACCTCAAAGACAGTCTCGACCGCGGACTTATCATGTTCACAATCGCAGCAACTTACGTAGCCGGCCAGCCCGGCCCCGGCGCACCTGCCACCGGCTACCCCTACCTCGTCGCCCGCGAAGGCGTAGGCAACAACGAGCATGGAACCATCCAACAGGCCCCCGCAATCACCATCGAAGTCGCTGCCCCCGCCTCCGTCTCCAACTGGCACCTCTATTAAACAAGACTTTTTAACAACGAAATTTGTCTGGCAGGACAGGCAGTTAAGTCTGTTCTGCCTTTTTAACACGAAAGGGATTTTTGAATGAGCAACCCATCGATCATGGATCGTCTGAAAGAAGAAACCTGGGGACTCCACCAGCAGGCCGAGCGCGGCAACCTGGAACAGGACCTCGTAAAAGGAAAACTACCCCGCGAAGTCTATCGCGACCACCTCGGACAGCGCTACCTGATCCACAAAGTCCTCGAAGCCCGTCTCCGCGAAGTTCGCGACCAGGACCCACGCCTCAAGGCAATCGTTCACGACTGGCAGTTCCATGAAAACGACGCCGCTGTTGACCTGAAATTCTACGGCGGAGATCCCGAAACCGTACAGCCCACACCAGCCACCGAAAAGCTCATCAAAAGCATTCAGGAAGCCGACGCCATTTCCCTCCTCGGCCACCAGTATGTTTATGAAGGCTCAAACAACGGCGCCAAGTTCATCGCCAAAGCCCTCCGCGGCGCATGGCGTCTCGAAGGTCTCGACGGCACCCAGTATCTCGATCCCTACGGCGACAAACAGCGCGAGCGCTGGGCTGAGTTCAAAAGCACCATGGAAGCCCAGGAATTCTCCAAAGAAGACGGCGACAAAATCGTAGAAGCCGCCAAGGCCACCTTCCTTCAGGTCATCGAAGTCGAAAACGACGTCTACCCGGGCGCAACCGCTAACGCCTGATCACTTAACCATAACCATTTTTAACCGGACAACCCCTCTCGGGTCGTCCGGTTTTTTTTGTACCCCACAATAATAATCAAACCACACTTCCCTCTTTACAGGCCGCCAATAAGCCTGCAAATCACACCCAAGAGTCTACGGGAAGCCGGTGCAAAACCGGCACGGGACCGCCGCTGTAAGCGGGGACGACGTTTTCCAAAGCAACAGCCACTGGCCCCCAAAAGGCCGGGAAGGCGGAAAACATAGGACGATCCGCAAGTCAGAAGACCGGGCTCTCACTAAAAACAGGCGCACTCCCCCGACGCCGAAGGAGCCATATCCCCATCGGGAGAACAACCAACCAAATATTCCGGCCTCGGTTTCAGGCCAAAAGGATCATAAAATGAACCTCAGAATCAACCGCGGCATTCTCTGCCGCGCCGCATACGCCCTTGCCCTGGGCACGATCATCACCACCGGTATCGCTCAGCCCCAGCCCCTCGAGGCCCTCGACCTCGCCCCCGGTTACACCGCCCGCTCCATCGACATCGGAATTCCCGTCGGCGGCGCCATGGCCTTCCATCCCACTAACCCCGACTTGATGATCCTATCAGCCGGCAACTACGGCGAACAGATCCTGCTCGAATTCAACCTCGACACCGGCACCACCCGCCCCCTCTCCCCCGTTATCGGCAACATCGACGGAATCGCCATCCTCAATAACGGCGACATCGCCCTCACCGAGAACATGACCTCAAACACCATTCTCCGCCTCCGCGACCTCACCGGCGATAATGCATACTTTGACGACCATGAAATCACCGAACTCATCGCCCCCATCGGCGTAGACTTCGCATTCACCGGCGCTCACATGATCGTAGCCCCCCCGGGTAATGACGCAGGCATACCCGCCGGCTCCCTTCTCGTCCAGACTGCCGACGGCCCCGGAGCCGCAGAAATTCTCATCATTCAAAATCCCGAAACCGCCCCGGCCTACTTCCCCCCCGACGACGCCTGGTATCACGGCTTCACCTACAACGGCGGCATAGCATTCTCACCCCACGGCCATGTCATCTGCGGCGTATCAAACTTCCCCGTCGGCCAGGTTCTCGCTCTGCTTAACTCCAACAACGACAACCGAATCGATGCCACTGAGGCTCACGAGATCGTCAGCGCAGACACTCTCACTAACAGCATTTCCGATCTCGCCGTCAGCCGCGATGGCATCATGATTACCGCAGAAAACAGCGGTGACATCCGATGGTTTCAACTGCCAGACGACCTGACCGCCGGCGCAACCACCGCCGACGGCATTCTCGCTGTCACTAATGGTGTCTATCTCTCCCGCGTTCTTCTCGATAACACCGACGGCGACTTCGGCTCCGACGGCCACGGTCCCGCGCCCACAGTTTACATCAGCGGATTCGCCGGCTATCCCGCCGCGCCAAATCTCCTGGCCATCACCCCCGCATCGGCTCCTCCCGCCTCCGCAAAAGGCTGGCACTGGCTGGAATAACCCTGTCCTGTTATCAAGAAAACCAAAGCGCAGCTTCCCACCGGGGCTGCGCTTTTTCTTTATCCTAAACCGACGAAATCTCCCGCACACGGTCCTTATACGCATCCATCTCACACGAGTATACATGACTGATAATCTGATCCGTCAACAGCGCGCTTCGGTCATGGAAATGCAGACGCCGGTTCAAACACGCAATCTGGTCCGCATAATGAGAAAGCTGCCCCACATCATGACTCACCATGATCACCGTAAGCTGAAACTGGTTCTTCAAATCCTGTATCAAATGCAAAAATTGCTTTTGACTCGTAGAGTCCAAGCCCACCGTCGGTTCATCCAGGATGAGCAGTCGCGGCTCATTAATCAGCGCCCGCGCTATATACACCCGCTGCTGCTGCCCGCCAGACATCCGTCCGATAGGCCGGTCCGCCAAGTCCGCAATCCCGGTCATCTCCAACAGTTCATAAGCCCGCTTCCGCGTCTCCGCAGAAAGCCGGCGAAACAAACCCGTCTTTGCCACCGCCCCCATCAAAACCACATCCAGCGCCGTAGCCGGAAAGTTCTGATCCACATCACTCCGCTGCGCCACATATCCAATCATCCGCCGACATTCCCGCGTCTTCGACAGATCATGCCCAAAGATCTCAACCCTGCCCTCCTGCAGCGGCAGCAAACCAAGAATCAGCTTCAACAGCGTAGTCTTCCCACCACCATTCGGACCGATGACCCCCAGAAAAATCCCCTGGTCGATGCAGAATGTAATATTATCCAGGATCAGTCGCTGCCCTCGATGAAACGAAACCTGCTTCAGGCACACAACGCCCTTGCTGCACGTGCAATCTTCCTGAGTTTCACACTGACATTTTAGCATAACAATCCCCTCACCCTTCCACTTACATCAGCCCACCGCCAGCATTCCGGCAGCCCCTCAGGCCTTCGGCAGCGACAAAACCATATCCTGATGCGGAATTTCACAATCCAGGTAAGTCTCTCCCAGCGGCTCAAATCCCGCCCGCGCATAAAACGGTGCCGCATGAGTCTGCGCGCTCAACACCACCTGCCCGTAGTTTTCCTTCCGGGCACGATCCAGCAAAGCCGCCAGCACCACATAGCCACAGCCATATCCCCTATGTTCCACCGCCACCGCCATCCGTCCAATCCGCGCCCTGCCCGGATCTTTCGTATCCGGAAAAAGCCGCCCCGTCCCCACCAGCTTACCCTCATGGTCCCGCGCCACCGCATGAACCGCAACCGGATCAATGTCATCCAGCTCCAGTTCCAAAGGCACCCCCTGCTCCTCCACAAACACCAGCTTGCGCAACGCCACCATATCATCGCGATACGGCGAATCCCACGCAACCAGCTCTACGCTATATGGCCGTTTTTCACCCGACATGGATATAGCCCTACGAAAACAGCCCCGCCCTGTCAGCAAAAAAATCGCATCATCCCTGTCATCCCCGGTTAAAACTAATCCAGGCTGACAACCCCATCCGGACCAACGTCCGACAGCCGCCGCCGGATAAAAACCGAATCCAGAATCACCGGCCGTGGACCGATCTCCGCCACTCTCAACAAAAGCCGACCCGGCCGATCCATCGTAAAATGAACCATCGTATACGAAATCCCCACCCGCGTATTAATCCACTCCAGCGGCAACACCCGAATCTCTTCTCCCGCATCATCCACCGCCACTAAATGAATTACCGCTTCCCCCGTCCGCTCCGGCGTCGTCGTGCTCCCATCCCCGCCATACACCTCAACAGCATAGCTCCCCGCCGCCAGCGTCCCCGTTAGCTCAATATCTACCGGCTGCGAAACGAAAACCTGCCTATCGGCCGCATACTGAGCCTCCTCCGTAGCCGGCACAGCACGCCGAATTTCCGCCGCCGTCCCCAACAGCGTCTCCTCCCCCGCACCCGTCGGCATCGTCGAAGCCGTAGTCGACTCCGTCGAAACCGCATCAGCCAGGGCGATCTCCACGGGCACAGGCAGTTCCGCCGCCAGCGCCTCCTCCGGGAACCATTCCCGAATCACCTTCTGGTAAATATAATCCGTCACCACCTGCCCCCCCCAGCGGTTCATGTGCGCCTGATCCTCATAAAACGTATTATCAAGATTCAGCTCTTGTCCCATCCGCAAAACCTTCGCCCCCTTGCTCTCCAGGTAATCCAGCGCATTCAAAAACCTCCAGTAATCATGCTCCGGATCATCAAAGTTTGTATAAGAATAAGGCGACGTCGGAAACTCCACAATCACCAGTTTCACATCATGCTTCTCACAAAACTTGTGAAGCTTCAACAGCTCTCCGATTTCGCCGTCATCCGGAATCCAGTAATCATGAAAATCATTATACGGCAACCCCTCCGGGGTCAGCGCCCAAGAAAGCTCCATGGGTCCAAAGGCCTGCCGCCGCACCGTCGGAGCCAGCACCCCATTAGATATCGTAGGCTGCCGCGGCAACATCAGCAATTCCCCATACTGCAATTGAAACCGCGCGCGCCTTCGACTCTGGTACAGCTTGCTCCGATTCTCAAAGAAAACTTCCGCTTTCTCAAAAACCGAACTGGCATCCAGCGCCGTAACATTCCGGTAACTCCAGAACGCCCCCGACTTCGGACGCTCCGGGTGCATCCCAGATTTATTGGAATTACAGTCCCCTGCCCCGACACCATAGATCACATAGCCCGGCTTAAACCGCGGATGGATATAGTTCTGAAATAAAAAATTCTGCCGTTCCGGCCGCTGATCCGGGTAACCAAAATTATAAGCAGTAATCGCCCCGCCAGTCGCTTCCTCCCACTGATTCACGTCCCAAACCCGCCCAATCGACGTGCTCAACGTCACCATGTCAATCCCGCCCCGCTCCTCAAACAGCTTCTCCGCCTCAACCATCTTCTTCTGCAGCGCAGGCGATTCCCAGCCGTCATAGTCATAAAACCAGTTGTTGGCCCGGAATGCAATCTCCACCAGCAGCAACACACCCAGCGTCACCAGCAGCGCAGGCAAAAGGCTTCTGAAGCGCACATATAATGTCTTAAAGCTAAACACGTCCCGGGGTCAAAATCCTTAGAACTGGAAGTAAAAGAATGGCTGGTAATCCTTCGTCCACGTCAAAATCAGCAGGGTAATAAAGCCCGCATAAATCACACCGCGCAGTAGCGCTGACCGGTCCACAAGCCAGGTATGCCGCTGATGGATATACTCAGGCACATCAATAAACAGCATCACAAACATCGCGTAAAACACCAGGCGCTCCCGCTCCGGATCTGACGTAAAAGAAAACTGCAGCAGCGTCTGATAAAAATCCAGCGTATCATGTCGCCCCGGCAAAATCGCCACGATCTGAGTCAGGATCAGCATGTGAAATGTCATCAGTCCCAGCACAATCATTGCCGGCACAAAAAATCGCGTCCCTTTTAACCACGCGATCATCGCCCGAAACCACGGTCCTATCGCCCTGCCAACGCACAGGAACACGCCGTTAATAAAGCCCCAGAACACAAAATTCCACGTAGCCTTATGCCATAGACCGCACAGCGTGAACGTAATAATCAGGTTTCGATAAATCTTCCACGTGGCCACACGGCTCCCCCCCAGCGGAAAGTATAGGTAATCTCGCAACCACGTCGAGAGGGAGATATGCCACCGCCGCCAGAAGTCGGCAATCCCCACTGAGAAATACGGCCACAAAAAGTTTTCCTGCAGCCGGAAACCCATAAACAGGGAGACCCCTCGCGCAATATCCGTATAGCCCGAAAAGTCGCAGTAAATCCTGATGGCAAACATATACGCCACCAGCAGCAACGTCCAGCTCGAATAGTCCGACGGATTCTGGATCGGCTCCTCGATCCAGTTCGCAATCACGTCTGCCACAGCCACCTTTTTCACCAGCCCGACGATAATAAAATAAGTCCCCTCCTGGATCAGGCGGGTGCTCACGCGGCGCTTTCGCAAAATCTGCGGCAACATGTAACTCGCCCGTAAAATTGGGCCAGCCACCAGGTGAGGCCAGAACGATACAAACACCGCGAAATCCATTAGACTTCGCACCGGCTTTAGTTGCCCCCGGGCCACATCAATGGTATAACTCAGCGTCTGAAACGTATAAAACGAAATGCCCACCGGCAGCACCACATTTAGAGTCCACCAGTCCACATGGAACCCGATCGACTCAAACAGCCGCCGGAAATTTTCGTCGAAAAAGTTATAATACTTAAAGAAACCCAGCAGGCCAAGCTGACTGATCACGCTCACATAAAGCCAGCGTCGCCCCTTCGGCCCCGGGATGTGCAACCCGCAATACCAGTCAATAACCGTCGAAAGCGCAAGCAAGCCGCAGAAGCGCCAGTCAAACCACCCATAGAAAAAATAGCTCGACGCCACCAGGAGATAATTCTGCCACCGATGGTTCAGCACATAGTAAAGCGCAAGCACTACGGCAAAAAATACGAAAAACTCGGGCGTATCAAAAACCAACTGGCAGTGTTGCCTCGCAAAGGAAAAAATCGGGTAACCGGGATTGTGCTACGGGCAATAAATGCGCAAATTCCAGAGGAAACTTACTTACCCTGTTCCCCACCGCCGCTAAAGCCCTTTTTCTTCCCGCCCAACATTAAATCTGGACACCGCATCAAGCCGTTAGTAGCACCCTGACCCATGAAAGCCCCCTTCACTCCCCAGCTCACAAAGTACCTCCGTCCGAATCGTTTCCCTTTCCCCTTCGCCCTTCTCTTCATCTATGTTTTCTCCCTGCTGATTTATCTGGGAAATGGGCGCGGCATCATGTTCGTCGACACCGGCCCCGCCTGCCACCTTGCTCTCTCTATTATCCGTGACCGCGATCTAGACCTCAACGAAATCCGCCCTGTCCTCTCCGTCCTCGAACTTGACTACGTCACTAAGGAGGTCGACGGACGGCTCATTTCCCACTACCCCGTTGGTACCCCCATCCTTGCCGCGCCCTTTTACCTCCTTGGTATTACATTTGGTATGATTCCAGATCAATATGACGGTCTTGGCCGCCTTGAGAAATTTGCCGCAGCGAACATCGCTGCTATTCTCTCTCT
>CAYUGQ010000083.1:0-12326 GCA_964444305.1 uncultured Candidatus Sumerlaeota bacterium | reverse complement strand
TGATGTGCAGTTCGCGCTCGGCGTTGATCATGTCGATGATGGCGGCCAGGGTGGTGGATTTTCCAGAACCTGTAGGACCGGTGATCAAGACCAGTCCGGAGGGTCTCCGAGCCAGCTTTTCACAAACCCGCGCTGGAAGGTTCAGTTCCTCAAAATTCCGGATTTGGGAAGAGATGGTTCGAAAAGCTGCCGCTACGGTGCCGCGCTGAAAGTGGACGTTTACGCGGAAGCGACTGAGGTTCGAGACACTGAGGGAAAAATCGAGCTCTTTGTGTTCTTCAAACTTCTGCTTTTGGAGGTCTGTGAGGACACCATAGATGAGTCGGCGGGTGTCGGCGGGGGTTAAGGGGGGAGCGTCGACGTTTACCAGTCGGCCATCAAGACGGATGACTGGTGGGCGCCCGACAGCGATATGCAAGTCTGAGGCGTTGCGCTCCAGGGTGAGTCGTAACAGCTCTGAAATTTCCAAGAGGTTCTCCTGAAATAATGTTTAAAATTGAAATCGGTTATGCGAAACTGATGAACCTGAACGATAGTGGTGTCAAGGGAGGATAGTTTTTAGGGGGGGCTAGATTTCGAGTACTACCGGTAAGATGACGGGAAAGCGTCCAGTTTCAATCTTGATGTATTTTTTGAGGGCGCGGCGGACCTCTGCTTTTATTACGGCCCATTCTTCTTTGCTTTCTTTTTCGCAGGACTCAAAGGCATCGAGAACGACGTCTTTGCAGCGTTCAAAGAAAGCTTCGTTTTCGTCCATATACAGGAATCCCCTGCTGACGATGTCCGGTCCGGTTACCAATTGCCCGCTGGCTTTTTCTATGACCAGCATGACGATGACCATGCCGTCTTCGGCCAGGTGGCGGCGATCCCGGAGAACGACTTCGTCGACTCCGCCGACATCGCGGCCGTCAACGAGAACGCGGCTGACGTGGATGCGTTCGCCGCGAGCGGCTCCGTCGGCGTCCATTTCAACGACGTCGCCGTTTTGCAAGATGAAGACCTTTTCGGGGTCGACGCCCATGTCTACGGCAAGATGCTTGTGCTCAATGAGATGGCGGAATTCTCCGTGGATGGGGATGAGGTATTTTGGGCGACAAAGAGCGATCATCTGGCGCATTTCTTCGCGGGCGGCATGGCCGGACACGTGTACGCCGGCCACGTCGGTATAGAATACTTCAGCGCCGCGGCGGAAGAAATGGTTAATCATCCGATAGATGCCGGTTTCATTGCCGGGGATGATGCGGCTGGAAAGCACGACCCGGTCGCCTTGTTTAATTTTGACGTCTTTGTGTTCGTCGAGGGCCATGCGGGACAGTCCGCTCATGGGCTCGCCCTGGCTGCCGGTGGTGAGAATTACGCGGTCTTCGGGGGGGACGCGCCGCATTTCGCGGAAATCACCCAGAAGATCCGGGGGGCAATGCAGGACGCCTACTTCCATGGCAATGCGGATGTTTCGGACCATGTTCAGGCCAGCTACAAAGACTTTCTTATTATGCTTTTTGGCGAGATTAAGTACGACCTGAATGCGGTGAAGGGAAGAGGAGAAACAGGAAAAGATGATGGAGCGGGGGGCTTCGCTGAAGATGCGGTCAATGGGGTCAATGACTTCGCGTTCGCTGCGGGAAAACCCGTCACGTTCCACGTTGGTTGAATCCGCCAACAGGGCAAGAACGCCTTCATCGCCGTAGCGGGCAAAGGAGCCGTAGTCGAATGGGCGATTATCCATGGGTGTGGGATCGATTTTGTAGTCGCCGGTGTGGATGATGACTCCGAAGGGGAGGCGAATGGCGAGGGCTACGGCATCAGGAATGCTGTGGGTGACGTGGAGAAATTCTATGGCTACGTCGCCGATCTGAATGATCTCGCGAGGTTCTACGACGATCAGTTCGACTTCCTGGTCGAGCTTCCACTCTTTCAGGCGCTCGCGCACCATGGCGCAGGTGAGGGCTGTGCCATAAATTGGGAAGCGGATCTGGCGGAGGATATAGGGGAGGGCGCCGATATGATCGTCGTGGGCGTGAGTGAGAACGACGCCTTTAAAGCGGTTCCGGTTTTCGAGAATGTATCCGATGTCGGGGATGACGAGATCAACCCCGAGGAGTTCCTCTTCGGGGAAGGTGTTTCCGCAATCCACGGCGAACATGTCGTTTCCGTATTCGAAAACCATCATGTTCATGCCGATTTCGCCGACGCCGCCGAGGGGGATGATCTTTAGCTTGTCGGCGCGGTTGGTTCCCAGGCGCTGGGGCTGGGTCTGAGTTTCTGGTTGGTCTTCTGAGTTGAAAAATGGATTCATGATTATAGGAAAACAAATAAGGGTGAAATGATATGCGCAACAGCATAATTTGCGGTGGTGTAAAGTCATTTAGTCAGGGGAATGTGAAGGAACTGGGTTTTTCATGGTAGATAATGGGCGTAAGAGGTTTAACCTCTGCCGCGAGTTTCGCTGAATACGATGAAGGGTGAAGAGCATGGATAGCTGAGTTATGGCGGTTTAGACAGTGATTGTCTAACAGACAGAACCGTACATAATAGTTTCAGCAGATGCTTGAACCGCTCACTGTCCCGCCGGGATACGTTGATGCGGTTTTTGTAGTGTTCAGCGGTCGTGCGGCAGTTGCATGACCGCTTATTTTGTTTGCGGTAAAAGATTAAAAAGATTGCAGCGGTGCCCCCCAAGGCTGGCCGTTGCATGGGGATTTGAATGAGGGTTCACGAGCTAGCCAAGGCAACACAGCTGGAAAGTAAAGAGATTATTGCGATTGCGAAGAAGCATCGCGTCGCTATTAAAGCCAGTCCGAGTGCGAATGTCGAAGATAAAGACATCCGCAAGATGATGCCTTACATTGAGAAATACAAGGCTGAGCAGCAGACTAAAGCCGAAGAAGATCGTAAGCGCAAAGAAGAAGAGCGCAAGCGTAAGGAAGAAGAGCGGCGTCGCAAGGATGACGAGCGGCGTAAGCAGGCTGAGGTTAAGCAGCGCGCAGAAGTAGAAGCCCGGCGTAAGGCTGAGGAAGAAGCGCGTCAGGCTGATCGCCAGCGTCGCGCGGAAGAGCGCAAGACCCGTGATGCTGCTATGCGTCAGGAGCGGGAAGAAGAGGCGCGGCGCCGTGCTGAAGATGAGCGTTTGCGCAGCCTTGGTCTTCCAGTGCCGAAGCGTTCGGCGACATTCCGTCCGAGAATTGTTCCACAGCCCCAACCAGCTCCGCGACCCCGTCCGACTCAGCAGGGTCAGCCAGGGCAGGGCCAGGGGCGTCGGCCTGACCAGGCTGGTGGCGGGCCAAGACCCGGTGGCGGTGCGCCACGGGGTCCAGGTGGTCCCGGACAGCGACCCGGTGGTAACTACCAGGGCGGGCAGCAACAGCGTTCCGGTGGTGGCTATCAGGGTGGACAGCAGCGTCAGGGCGGCGGTTATCAGGGGGGGCAACAGCGTCCGGGCCAGCCAGGGCGTGGCCCGCAGCAGGGCGGACAACAGCGTCCGGGTCAGGGTAATTTTCGCCAGGGCGGCGGTCCTCCTCCCCGTGGCGGCAATCGGCCTGCACCATCTGGTGGTCCAGCCGGTCGTGAAGCCGGGTTTTCCGGAGCTTTGTCTGAGACGAACCTGCCACAGATTGGCGTGATGCGGCTTGATAAGCCGCAGGCTCGCAGGCCGGATAAGGCTCGGGCTGGGGATAAGAAATCTCGTGGCAAAGTTGCTCCTCGCAAGATTTTTGAACTTGATGAAGATATGACGATTACGTCTAAGCCGAAGGCTCCTACCCAGAACCGTGGTGCTATGGGACCTGGTGGTGGCTTTGGTGCGCGACGTTTCGGAAAAACGCGCAAGCCTCGCAAGAGCCAGCGCGGTGCGGTTGAAGCTCGTGACCTCGGGCCTCGTCAGGTTACCATTGAAGGACCGATAACGGTCGCGCAGTTTGCCGATAAAGTTGGTGTGCCGGCTACAGAAATCATTCGTAAGGTGCTGGTGGACGTGGGCGAAGCCCTGACCATGAATGCGATCCTTAAGGAAGATCTGATTGAGCTGGTGGCTCCGGACTACAACGTCGAACTGACCATTATCCCAGTCGGCGATGAGTATGACGTCGAAGAGTATCTGGCAGATGATGATCCTGGAAAAATGCAGCGTCGTCCTCCGGTTGTTACGATCATGGGTCACGTTGACCATGGTAAGACGAGCTTGCTGGATTACATCCGGAAATCGAAGGTGGCTTCCGGTGAGTTTGGCGGAATCACTCAGCATATCGGTGCGTATCATGTGTCGACGGCCAAGGGCGATATTGTGTTCCTTGATACGCCTGGTCACGAAGCGTTTACAAGCATGCGTGCTCGCGGTGCGGGTGTTACTGACCTGGTAATTCTGGTGGTGGCGGCGGATGACGGTTTCATGCCTCAGACTATTGAAGCTGCAAACCACGCCAAGGCTGCAGAAGTGCCGATTGTGGTGGCGATCAACAAGGTTGATCTGCCTGCGGCTGACCCTGCACGGGTTAAGCAGGAGGCTTTGCAGTATAACCTGATTCCTGAAGATCTTGGCGGCGATACTATCTTTGTTGAGATCAGCGCCAAGAAGGGGACGAATGTCGACAGCCTGCTGGAAATGGTAGCGTTGCAGGCGGAGATTCTTGATCTTAAGGCTTCTCCGGATCGTTCGGCCCAGGGTATCATCATTGAGTCTCATGTGGATCCGAACCGCGGAGCGGTGGCTACGGTGCTTGTGCAGCGTGGTACGTTGCGGGTGGGTGACCACTTTGTTACCGGTAACATCAGTGGCCGCGTGCGTGCGATGAACAATGACCTGGGTAAAGCTATCAAGTCGGCGGGACCTTCCCATCCGGCGGAGATTCTTGGTCTGACAGGTTCGCCGAGCGCTGGCGAGATGTTCGTTGTGGTGCCTGATGAGCAGGTGGCTCGCGATATTGCAGAGCGTCGTGATGTTCGCCGCCGGGCAACCGATCTGGCACCGGCTCAGAACAAGCACGTCACGCTGGAAAACCTGCATGACTTCATTCAGGAAGGCAAGACTCGCGACCTTAATATGATTATTAAGGCCGACGTGCAGGGTTCTGTGGAGGCTGTCCGTCAATCGCTGGAGAAAATTACCAGTGATGAGATCAAGATCCGGATTCTCCACACGGGCACGGGTGGCATTAACGATAGTGACGTGAACCTTGCGGCTGCGTCGGATGCGATCATTATTGGCTTTAACGTGCGGCCGGAATCGTCTGCGCAGGACCTGGCCAATCATGAGGGTGTTGAAATCAAAACCTACCGTATCATTTACGACCTGATTGAGGACGTGAAGGCGGCTATGGTGGGTATGCTTTCGCCGACGTTTAAGGAGCGGGTCACTGGTCATGCTGAAATCCGGCAGGTCTTCCGGGCTTCCAAGCTTGGGAACATTGCGGGGTGTTATGTGAAGGACGGAGAGATTATCCGTGATTCGAAAGTGCGTTTGCTTCGTGACAACGTGGTGGTGTATGAAGGTCAGCTTAGCAGCCTTCGCCGCGTGAAAGAGGACGTGCGCAAGGTGACGACGGGTCTGGAGTGTGGTATGACTCTGCACAACTTCAACGATATTAAAGAAGGTGATATCATTGAAGCGTTTGTTCTGGATACGGTTGCACCTAGCCTTACTTCGCCGTCCACCGGTTCCAAAAAGTCCGATGACGAAGATGACGAGTAAGCATTAACAAAAAACCTAATTATTATCGAGGCGACTTCGGTCGCCTCTTTTTTTTTGTCTGAAGCTACTGGGATTTCCGGCTGGTGTAAAGGGTGGCGATTCCGAAACTCAGGCGATTCATTCGGGTTGTTGAGCCGGTGGCTTCGGTGAGCATTGCGGCGAAGGCTTCACCTTCGGGAAATTTTTCTACTGATTTTTGCAGATAACTATAGGCGCGCGTGCCGGTGACGACGCGGCCGATTGTGGGCAGAATATGACGGAAATAAAGGCTGAAAGCTCCGTTGATAATGGGGTGGCGGGTTTCGCTGAATTCAAGCACGGCGATGGTTCCGCCTGGTTTGCAGACACGAGTCATCTCGCGGAGACCTGAATCGGCGTCGGCTACGTTTCTGATACCGAAAGCTACTGTTACGAGATCAAAGGTGTCGTCTGGGAATGGGAGATTCATGGTGTCGCCGAGCAAGGGGACGGGAGGCTGAGCTGGATTTATTGCGGAATCGATCTTGGTGAACTTGTCGCGGCCGATGCGCATCATGCTTGCGGTGAAATCTGAGCAGACGATAAAAGGGGTGGCTTTGAGCTGGCTTGCCCGATCCATTAGAGCAACGGCCAAATCACCGGTGCCGCCGCAGACGTCCAGGATTTTGCTGGTATCGCTATGGACGACCTGTCGCGCTACGAACCTGCGCCAGCGTTTGTCGATGTTCATGCTGAGCAGGTGGTTCATGGCGTCGTAAGTAGGCGAGATGTCACTGAACATCTGGCGAACTTTACGGGGTGACTTGGTCTGGATTAGAGAATCTTCGGAGGCGGGATCAGGCGTTTTGTGCATTTGTGGATTATTGTCTCTCTGGTCTTGTGTGACATGCTACCGCAATTTTCCTGTTTTGATACGGTGTAAGAAAACTATCTCTTTGCTGGCAGGAGAGTGGTCGTTGGAATTAGCCACGGGAGTTGCTTATATAACGTCTCGTGAACGAAACAGCTAGTGATTCTTCCGGTTCTTTATCCCGTGGCCTGGCGTGGCTTTTGGCTATCGGGACGGGGTTGGTGGTGGCCAATCTTTATTATATCCAGCCGCTTATGGGGGAGGTGGCGCGGGATTTTCAAGTGCGCGAAGCGGTGATAGGTTATTCTGTGATGTTGGGTCAGGCGGGCCTGGCCCTGGGTACGATGACGATTTTGCCGCTGGGGGATATTACTGATCGGCGACGGCTGATCATGATTAGTTGTGTTTTGGTATCGCTGTCGTTAATGGTGATGGCGCTGTCTCCAAATCCGTGGATATTGCTGGCTGGAACTTTCATCCTGGGGGCCACTTCGGTGGCTACGCATCTGCAGGTAAGCTATGCGGCGCACCTGGCGAGTCCGGAGCAGCGGGGGAAGACGGTCGGCATGGTTATGAGTGGTTTGCTGATTGGTATTTTACTGGCGCGCACGGTTAGCGGATACGCGGCTTTGTGGGTTAGCTGGCGAGTGATTTTTGGGGGGGCGTCGGTAGGGATGCTTTTGCTGGGGATCGCGCTGAATTTAAAATTGCCGAAGGATGATGAGATCCACCGAATTCGGTATGGGAAACTGCTGTCGAGCATGCCGCGACTATTTTTTCATCAACCAGTTTTAAGGGACGCCTGCATTTATGGTGCGTTGACGTTTGCGGCTTTTAATGGATTTTGGGCGACGCTTACGTTTCATCTGGAGGCTCCGCCGTTTGAGATGACACCTCACGGAATCGGGGTGTTCAGCCTGGTGGCTGTGGCGGGGGCACTGGCGGCGAACGGGGCGGGGTATCTTACGGCTTATGTAAAGCCGATCCGCATTGTCGCTGCTTCCTTGTTGTTAACGCTTTTTTCTTTCGGGATTTTTTGGGGCGGCGGATATACGCTGGCGGGAATGGTTATAGGTATTGTGGTGATGGATTTAGGGATACAGGCGACGCATATCAGTAATCAGACGATGATTCACTCGTTGATGCCGCAGGCGCGTAACCGGATTCACTGCATTTACATGACCACGTATTTTCTGGGTGGTGCTGTGGGGAGTGGGGCCGGGACATGGGGTTTCGCCCGCTGGGGGTGGCCGGGGCTTTGTATTGTGGCCTCGATGTTTATTTTGGCGGCGATTGTTTACTGGGGGCTGCGGCGGGTCTTAAAATAAAAATAGCCGGCGCACCTCGCGGATTGCCGGCTAGATTCTCAAACTTGTGTTTCGGACTCAGGAGTTATGCAGAAAGGGCTTTCTGGATATCTTCCAAGGCGGGGATATCTTTGGCGCTTTCGTTGACCTGAGCGTGGACGACTTTGCCTTCTTTGTCGATGACGAAGGCGGATCGCTTGGCAACGCCTTTAAAGCCGAGAAGGTCTTCATACTGACAGCCGAACTTTTCGACTGCTTCGCGGTTAAAATCGCTGGCGAGGTCAAAGTTCAGACCCTGCTCTTCTTTGAACTTGTTGAGTGCGAAAGGGCTGTCGACGGAAATGCCGACGACTTTTGCACCGAGTTCTTCGTAACGGGCGAGGCTGTCGCGGGTGTCGCACATTTGCTGTGTGCAAACGCCTGTCCACGCGAGGGGAAAAAACAGTAATACGACGGGCTGTTTGCCTTTGTAGTCGCTGAGACGAAACTTGTCCTGGCTGCCTGCTACTGGTAATTCAATATCCGGGGCTTGCTGACCGACTTCAATAGCCATAATCCTGATGACTCCTTTTTCTTTTGGTAAGCGGCAAAGATCGCATCCGCACCATTAAGTTATTGTCGCTGCGCACAACCATTCCAAATCGGACAGGAAATTCGGGAGTGTAATGATTGATTGAAGCAGAGAGATCGAGGGGCTGGATTACCTGATTTGTTTATAATTATAAGGTGTCTGCCCATGCTGCAAAGGCGGTCTTTTGTTCGTCTGTGAGGGTGGCTGGGATCTTTACTTTAATGGCAACATGCTGATCACCCCGGGTGCCGTTGCGACGATAGAGACCTTTATCCTTCAAGCGGAAGATCGTGCCGGACTGAGTGCCGGGGGGGATTTTTAGACGGACGGGTCCGTCGAGGGCCGGCACGCTGACCTCGCCACCGAGGATGGCGGTTTTTAAATCGATTTCAAAATCGGTTACAATGCGAGCTCCGTCGCGGCGCAGAGTGGGGTGTGGTGCGACGTTCACATGCAGAAGCAAGTCGCCAGAACCGCCGAGGGCCTGTTCGCCTTCACCGCGTATTTTGATGGTTTGCCCATCGTTGACGCCGGGGGGAATCTTCACCGTCAGGCGCCGCTGAGCTATGGTTTCTCCGGTGCCGTTGCAGGCTTTGCACGGAGTCTCTGGAATCTGGCCTTCGCCGCGGCACTGTGGGCAGACGCGCTGCATGCCGAATCCGCCTTGACCGATGGTGATGGTTCCGTTGCCGTTACACTGAGGGCAGATGCTAAAAGCTGTCCCCGGTTCGGCGCGGGTTCCTTGGCAATGGCCACAGGTACTGCGACGAGAAAAGGTGAAAGTTTGGTTGCCGCCGCGGGCGGCGAGATCGAAGGAGATGGTGATTTGTGCCTGGATGTCGGCTCCGCGTTCGTGCCTGAATCCGCTGGAAAAACCGCCAGACCCGGAACGGGTTCGTCCCCGACTGGCGCGACCGCCTCGCCTTGCTGCTCCGCCGAAGAGAGTTTCAAAGATGTCCTCAAAGCCCTCACCGCCTTCAAAAGAAGTTCCCTGCCCGCCGCCGGAGGCGTTGGCAAAATCTTGCCAGTTAAAGGGGCCGCCAGCAGCGCCGGAAAAGTCGAAGCCGCCTTGACGAATCTGGTCGTATTGGGAGCGTTTTTTCTCATCGCCCAATACGTTATAAGCTTCACTGATCTGCTTAAAGCGGGTCTCGGCGGCGGCATCACCTTTGTTTTTATCGGGGTGATACTGTTTGGCCAGCTTCCGGTACGCTTTTTTAATTTCGTCCTGGGTTGCCGATTCAGAAACGCCTAGTATTTTATAAAAAGATTCCGTCATGATCCTTTGGTTATGCGAAAGCTATACGCATGATAGTATATGCGCTTTCTGCCCTGTCTAATCACTGCAACGTCCGGTACCCGGGCTGTTAAATTGGTGTTGCCTTGTTGGTTTGGCTTTGTTTGTAGTAGTAGTGATATGGATGATTTAAAAGAAGATTATTATTTTAATTACATTCCCCAGTGGGAAAAAGAAAAGGGGATCGAGGTCGACTGGAAAACGCACAATTGTGTGATGTCCGTCGTGCTTACGTTCTCCTGTCTTGACGCTAATGTGTCGCGCTTTCTTGCACGTTGGGAACTGTTTCCTTCGGCTTTTAACTTGTTGGCAATTCTTGTCCGATTTGGAGGAGAGGGTGTTCATCTGAGCCGGATCAGCGAGTTGCTGGCGGTGAGCCGGGCCAATGTGACCGGGCTGGTGGATGTGCTTGCGAGAAAGAATTTGGTGGAACGGGTTGCCAGCACGAAGGATCGTCGAGTCCGGCTGGCCCGGTTGACGCCTGATGGGCAGCGCCTGATAGACGAGATTCTGCCGGAGTACTATGAGCTGAATCGTGGGATGTGTGATGACCTCACGGTGGAGGAGGGTGAGTTGCTCGTAAAGATGCTGCGGCAAATCAGGTCTCGTATAGCTAACAACGCTGATGTCCCGGCGGCGGAGCCGTCACTGGAATCATAAACTTGTCAGCCGTTAGTTGCGGGCCGACAGAGGAAAGCCATCAGGCGCAATCTTTGCCATGTTCTTGCCATTATTGAGCGCAGTGCTCAAATTTCTTACATTCGTTTCATTTCACGTTCGGAGATGTGGCACACCATGGCAAAGTGGAAAAACAAGCAGAGTTCTTCACCATCACCTCGCTTGGAAGCAAAGCGACAGGGTTCGCAAAATGACGTCAAAAGCGATTCGCATCATGACGATGACGAATTGAAAATCGCGGCGGAGACAGACAGCGATTCAGGGGAAGATCTCTCAGAGCAGGGCGTCGCGTCGGAAGACCGGAATGTGCTGGAAAAAGCTGTGTTTTCCCGTCCGGTTTCTGAGCATCCGGATGGTGGTGTGGAAAGTCGGACTGATATCGATACAGACTCTTCGGACGACGCGGGTACGGCCTATTATGGGCGGCTGACGGGTACGGAGTCTGACCTTGATGTAGAAGTGGGGTATAGCGACGAAGAGGAGTCAGATGTTCCGGAGGTGACTGAAGCTTTTCTTCGGCAATTGCCAAAGGCTGAGATCCACTGTCATCTTGATGGTTCTGTTCGGGTGGAGACCATTTTGGAACTGGCTCAGCAGCAGCGTGTGAAGTTGCCAGCGGAGGATCCAGATTCGCTGCGCCGGTTGCTGGTGGTGGGGGAAGATTGTCGCAGCCTGGAAGATTATCTGAAAGCATTTGAAATCACCCTGTCTGTTCTGCAGGACGCGGAAAGCCTGGAGCGGGTTGCTTATGAACTGGTGGCGGATGCGGCTGATGAAAACATTCGCTATCTTGAGGTGCGGTATTCTCCTATTTTGCATACTCGCAGAGGTATGCGGCTGACTCATATTGTGGATGCTGTAAATGACGGCCTGAAGCGTGGTGAGCGGGAGTTTGGGGTCACTACAGGGGTGATTATCTGCGGAATGCGTAATATCAATCCGGAGATCAGCTACCAGTTGGCGGAACTGGCTGTGGCTTATAAGAATCGCGGTGTGGTGGCTTTTGACCTTGCCGGGGCTGAGACAGATCATCCGGCCAAAAACCACAAAGAAGCGTTCTTTCTGATTTTGCGCAACAACATTAACTGCACTTTGCATGCGGGCGAGAGCTATGGGCCGGAGTCGATTCACCAGGCGCTGCATTATTGCGGTGCGCATCGTATTGGACACGGTACACGGCTGAAGGAGGATGGTGACTTGCTGAACTATGTGAATGATCACCGAATTCCGCTGGAAATCTGCCTGACTTCCAATGTCCAGACTCGTGCGACGAAAAGCTTTGGGGATCATCCGTTGCGGTTTTATTATGATTATGGCCTGCGGACGACGATTAATACGGATAACCGCCTGATGAGTGACACCACGGTGTCGAAGGAACTTTTCCGGGCTCATCTTCATTTGGGATTTGAACTGGATGAGCTTCTGGATTTAATTATCTTCGGCTTTAAGAGCTCGTTTCTCCCTTATCGTGCCAAGGTAAAAATGCTGGGTAAGGTTTATGAAGAACTGCGTGGGATGAATTTGAAGGCAAGGACGCAAAAAATTTGCGGAGCCGATGAATTACCTGAGCGACTTTAACTGTACGGAAACCGAATTAAATGAGAAGTTAATCTGTTAACTTTGGTTACGCCATCTTGCAGTATCGGACGCTTCATGCTGAAACTTTCATCTGCGCACGCCGATATCACCCCGGCCGATAATATTGACCTCAGCGGTTTCCTGTTGAGGACAAATCCCGCCCAGGGGGTGAGCGATCCATTATCGATCCGGTGGATGGCGCTTCAGGATTCGGGTGGTAAAAAGGCTCTTATTGGTGCTGCGGATCTACTTAGCTTTTCTCGTGATGCGTTTAAATGTCTCCGGGCCAACATTCAGGCTGATGTTGTCCCGGAGAACTCTTTTGTTGCACTGGCTACCAGTCATACACACTCCGCTCCGGCGGTTGTGCCTTTGCGGCATTG
>CAYUGQ010000082.1:0-12409 GCA_964444305.1 uncultured Candidatus Sumerlaeota bacterium | reverse complement strand
CATCAAGAGGTCCGGATTTGAAGCGGAGTTCTGCGAGGGTGTTTGGACCGTCTTCTTCCAGCACGATTTCGAGGTGCTGGATGTGGTCTGTGTACTTTTCGAGTCGAGGCAATTTGCTCTCTATGTAAGAGCGAAAAGTTTCGTGTATATCCACATGATGCCCATAGATACGAACAGCCATACTAGCCTCCTGCGCGGGCTTTCGCCAGCGCCTTGTTTAGTGTTTTTCGTCTGTGGCAGTGGTATGACAGTGCAAAAGCAGTGCCATGACCACAGGTTCGAAAACTTGTCCGCTCGGGCGTTGCAAAATAAAATACCACGATTTGCGTTGTCACAATCATTAAGAACACTGGTGGATTTGCTTTTGCCAGTAAAATTTTGCCTTCAAGAAGATCAATAATGTTAGACCTTAAATGGGTGCGTGAGAATTCCCAGCTTGTGACGGAGGGCGCGGCCCGAAAAAATGTGGATGCTGGGGTGGATGAACTGCTGAAGCTGGACCGGGAGCGGCGGGAGCTGATCACGGAGACGGAGGAGCTGAAAAAGCAGCGGAATCAGTTGTCTGCAGAGGTGGGCAGGCTTTTAAAGGCTGGTGAAAACGCGGATGCGGTTAAGGATAGGGTGCGTCAGATTGGGGATTCTGCCGGGGAGATTGATGGAAGGCTTCAGAAGTTGGATGAGGAGATTCAGAATCGGCTTTTGAACATTCCGAATTTGCCGCATGTGTCGGTGCCGGTGGGGCCGGATGAGTCTGGCAATGTGGTGATCCGGGAATGGGGGGAGAAACGTGCGTTTGATTTTGAGCCGCGGCCGCACTGGGAGATTGGAGAGGATTTGGGGATTATTGATTTTGATGGGGGGGCTAAGATTTCGGGGAGTGGTTTTATTGTTTATCGGGGGCAGGGTGCGCGTCTGCAGCGGGCCTTGATTGATTTTATGTTGGATATGCATATTGACCGGCACGGCTATACGGAGATTCGTCCGCCTTACCTGGTGTCGCGCGATTCGATGACGGGAACAGGGCAACTGCCGAAGTTTGAGGATGATGCTTACCGGGTGGATAGTGAAGATTTGTTCCTGATTCCGACGGCGGAGGTGCCGGTGACGAATCTTTGCCGGGAGGAAATTTTGTCGGCTAAGGATCTGCCGGTGCGGATGACGGCATATACGCCTTGTTTTCGACGGGAGGCTGGCAGTTATGGGCGGGAAAGCCGGGGGATAACGAGGATTCACCAGTTTGACAAGGTGGAATTGGTGAAGCTGGTGAAGCCGGAGGATAGCTTTGCGGAGCTGGAGGCTTTGCTGGCGGAGTCGGAGGCGGTTTTGCAGGCGTTGAATCTGCATTATCGGGTGGTTGAGATTTGTACGGGGGATTTGGGTTTTTCCAATTGCAAGCAGTATGACTTGGAGGTTTGGGCGCCGGGGATGGATATGTACCTGGAGGTTTCGTCGTGTTCGAATTTTACGGATTACCAGGCGCGGCGGGCTGGTATCCGTTTTCGGCGCGAGGAGAAGGCGAAGCCTGAGTTTGTGCATACGCTGAATGGTAGTGCGCTGGCTTTGCCGCGGACCATGATTGCGATTTTGGAGCAGTTTCAGCAGGCTGATGGTACGGTGAGCCTGCCGCCGGCTTTGTCGCATATTCTTAATGGTAAGATTTCGGGTTCGAGGTAGAGAGGGTATTATTTGATGTCTTTACTGAAAATCCTTCAATATGGTCATCCCTTGCTGCGGAAGAAAGCGCTGGACGTGAAGCGGGTGGGTCAGCGGGAAATTGATTTGATTGATGCTATGGCTGAGACAATGTATGCGGCGCGGGGAATTGGTCTGGCGGCTACGCAGGTGGGGGTGATGGAGCGGCTGTTTGTGGCGGATGTGGATCAAAGGGAGGAGGATAAAGACGGGGAGCCGGCGCGGCGTCTGCAGGTGTTTATTAACCCGGAGATCATTTGGGAGTCGGAGGAGGATGAGCCTTTTGAGGAGGGGTGTCTGAGTATTCCGGATGTGCAGCGGGAGATTTACCGGCCGTCGGTGATTAAGGTTCATGCGCTGGATGAGAATTTTGAGCCTTTTGAGCTGGAGGCGGATGAGCTTTTGGCGCGAGTGATTCAGCATGAGCTGGATCATTTGAACGGGGTGCTTTTTGTGGATCACCTGTCGCAGATTAAGCGGGCGCTGGTGGCCGGGGAGCTTAATCGTCTGAAGTCGGCTACGTTGGCGGAACTGGATGAGTCGAACGAGAGTGAGTATCCGGTTTATCTGCGGTAGTCGCGGGCGGCGTTTATTGTGTAGGAAGGGGTTATGCTTCCTGGAGGGGGCTTAGCTCGAGGAGGCCTTTCAGGGTCCAGAGGCTGTCGTAGGATACCTGGTCTGTTTTGATGAGCTTGTTCCAACCGGCGCTGGCCTTGAGTCCTTTCAGGATGAGTTCTCCGTCGCCGCCAGTGAAGTAGAGGTGGGCTTCGGTCATGTCGTCGGCTTGTAGATACTTTTCGATGGTGCGCATGACTCCGCCGATGCAGGCCATCATGATGCCGCCGGTGATGGCGTTTTCGGTATTAGTGCCGGGTACGATGAAGAGGTCGTCTGCGGGCGGGGCGGATTCGTCGGTGTTTTCGGGATGGATTTCGACATGAGGCAGGGCTGCTGTGCCGTTGTTGAGAGCCTGGGCCTGCATCTGGAATCCGGGCATGATTATGCCGCCGCGATAGACGCTGTTTGGGCCAATTTTTTCGACGGTGATGGCTGAGCCGGCGTCGACTACTATGGCGGGGTTCTTTTTGTCGATGGCTATGGCGGCGGCGACGTTTGCGAGGCGATCTACGCCGGCCTGGCCTGGTGCGTAGAGGCTGATGAAGGGTATGATGCAGTCTCGGGTGATGAGGACAGATTCGCCGCCACGGGCGAAGATTTGGGCGGAGAGGTGCTTGGCTTTATCATCATGGCCGCTGCATCCGACGACGACGCGTCCGATTTCTCCGGGGAGTTGTTCGGTTACGAGCTTAGAAAGCTTTTCCAGGGGATAAACTTTCAAAGGCTGGGGGATGCCTTTTATGATGCGGCTGACTTTTGCGGCTGAGTTGCCGATATCGACGACGGCGAAAATGTTGGTTGGCTGCTTTTTTCGACTCAAAATGTCTGCTCCGATTCTGGCATCCAGGTTCGTACTACCTGTGACGTATAGATTTGGCGCTGGCCCTGATTTGTATCGAGGATAAGGACGCCGTCGGGGGTGATGGTGCGGGCTATGCCCTGCACGGGGGTGTCGTTTCCAAGATCCAGTATTACTGGCCGACCGAGAGTTATGCAGAGTTCGCGCATTTCATCGCCGGCGGTGAGATAGATTTCTTCGTGCAAAAGTCGGTCCAGTTGGCCGGCGACGTCTGCGAGTAATTTTTCGCGGGAGGGGTGTTTGCCGGTTTCGAGGAAAACTGATGTTGCGGGCATTTTCAGGTCGGGTGGGAAATCGGCGATTTCTTGTGTGCAGTTGATTCCGAAGCCTGCCAGCAGGGCACCTTCTGTGACTTCGAGGAGGACTCCGCCGAGCTTCCGTTCGTCATTTACTATGTCGTTTGGATATTTGATCCGGGCGCCGGGGATGAGAACCCGCAGGGCGTTGCAGACGGCTACGGGTAAGGCAGAGGCCATGAGGGATAGCTGACTGCGGTCGATTTCTCCGGGAAGTCTTTTCTGGGCGAGGATGATTGTGGCGAGGACAGATGAGCCGGGCGGTGCATTCCACTGGCGGCCATGCCTGCCGCGGCCACTGGACTGGGTGTTTGCTATGATAAGGGTGCCATGGATAGATTCTGTGCGGCCGGCCTGACGGATGAGCCGCCGCGCCTGTTGCATGGTACTGTCCAGTTCGCCATAACAGTAGAAATGGCGGACGAGGTTGTTTTGGGCAAGCAGGCGCTGCAGTTCAGCAGAATCCATAGGGTTTAGGGGCGGGACTGATCTGGGGCTATGAGGGTGGGGTAACGGCGGTGATGATTAACCGTTGAGCGCTTCTGCGCCGCCCACGATCTCGAGAATCTCTTTGGTAATGGCGGCCTGTCGGGCTTTGTTCATTGCCAGGGAGACTTTCTCGCTCAGTTCGCTACAGTTTTTGGTGGCGGCGCTCATTGCGACCATGCGGGCGCTGTGTTCTGAGGTGAACGTCTCTGCCATGATGATATACATCTTGCTGTTAATGTAGCGTGGTAGCAGGGATGAGAAGACGACGTCGCCGCTGGGTTCCATGATGTAGTCGCCGGTTGCGCCTTTGTTGGCGGAATCTTCGGCTTGAGCGAGGAGGGCTTCGGGGTCGAGGGGAAGCATCTGCTCGAGGGTGGCTCGATAAACGAGCATGGAAACGAAGGAGTTATAGAGGACGAAGATTTCGTCGGTGCTGCCGGAGACAAACATTTCGGCGATTTGCTCGGCCACTTCGCTGGTGCGTTCGTGGGTGAGCTTGCCGTTAAAATCGGTGATGGCGAGACGGATGTTCCACTGGCGGGATTTGAAGTAGTCGTAGCCTTTTTTGCCGATGCAGATGAGTTCGACGGGTTTGTCGGTTTCGGCAAGGAATTGCTCTGCGCGCTTGATTAGCTGGGCGTTGAAGGAGCCAGCGAGGCCGCGGTCTGCGGTGACGAGGACGAGGGTGCGGCGGGTGACTTCACGTTTTTCAAAGAAGGGATGGCTGGCGGTTGCGCTTCCGGCGAGGCGGCCGAGCAGTTCCTGCAGCTTTGATGCGTAGGGCCTTCCGGCCATGAGCAGATCCTGTGCGCGACGGAGTTTTGCCGCGCTGACCATTTCCATGGCGCGGGTGATCTGCTTCGTGTTCTTGATGGAGCGCAAACGGCGCCTTAGCGACTTGACGTTTTCAGCCATTGCTTCATATGTCCTGTAACATTAGTAAACGTGCGCAGTAAGCTTTAATCCCACACACAAGAGACTATCAAGGCGGTAAATAACCACGTGAAGAAAATTCTGTTCATCGCCGGGACGCGACCGGAAATCATTAAATTGGCGCCGCTTTTTTCGGAGATGAAACGTCGTAAGGTTTATGAGCCTGTCATGTGTGTAACGGGGCAGCATGGAGATTTGGCGGATGATGCGCTGGCGGTGTTTGATATTCGTCCTGATGTTCGGCTGGAGACGATGAAACGGGAGCAACCGCTGACGTCGTTGGTGGGTGCGATTATTGAGCAGTGCGGGCTGGTTTTTGGGGTTGTGAAGCCGGATTTGACGGTGGTTCAGGGTGATACGGCGTCAGCTTATGGGGGGGCGTGGGCGTCGTTTCTGCAGGGGGTTGAGGTGCTTCATGTGGAGGCGGGATTGCGGACGGGAGATCTGGGGAATCCGTTTCCGGAGGAGGCGCATCGCCGGGCGATTTCGCTGGTAGCTGCTTATCATGCGGCACCTACAGATGGGGCGCGGGAGAATCTGTTGCGGGAAGGGGTTTCGGAGGGGAGTGTAGTGGTTACGGGGAACACGGTGATTGATGCGCTTTATGGAGTACGGGATGATTTTGAGAGCGGGGAGGCGGACTTCAGGGAGCCTGGGTCGGGAGGGCAGCGCCAAATTTTGGTGACTTGTCATCGGCGGGAAAACTTTGGGACGGGGATCGATAATATTTGTTCGGCGGTGGAGCGGCTTGCGAGGGAGCACCCGGAGGTTGATATTACGTGGGTTCAGCATCCGAATCCGGCGGTTAATGCACTCCCCCGGGTGAGGCTGTCGCATTTGGAGAATGTGTCGCTGGTTAGTCCGCTGGGGTTTAAGGATTTTTTGCGGGAGATGCTGGGGTGTTATTTTATTATTAGCGACAGTGGGGGGATTCAGGAGGAAGCGCCGGCGCTGGGGCGTCCGGTGCTTGTGACAAGGTCTGCGACAGAGAGGCCGGAGGCGGTGGAAATTGGGGCGAACAGGCTGGTGGGGACAGATGCGGATATAATTTATTCTGCGGCGGCGGAGCTGCTGGCAGACAGGGTTGTTTATGAGAAAATGGCGTCGGCGGGGAGCCCGTACGGGGATGGCCGGGCGGCGGGCAGGATTTGTGATTTCCTGGAAGAGAAGGCTTTTAGATAGAGTCGAAGGTTTCGGGGAATTTGGCGTGACTCATGGCGTCGTCGTAGCTGATGAGACCTTGCTGGTAGAGGTTTTTCAGGCTCTTGTCCATGGTCATCATTCCGGAGTCGTAGTTGGTCTGGAGGAGGCTGTGGAGTTGTTCGTTCTTGGCGTTTCGGATGATGTTTCGTGCGCCGACTGTGGCGAGGAGGATTTCTGTGGCGACGACGCGGCCGCGATTTCCGGGGATGGCCAGGAGCTGCTGGGCGATGATGGCCTGGAGGGAGTTTGCGAGCTGCATTCGGATCTGGGTTTGCTGGTTTGGGGGGAAGACGTCGATGATTCGATCTACGGTTTGTACGGCGTCGGGGGTGTGAATTGTAGCGAGCACAAGGTGGCCGGTTTCGGCGGCGGTGAGGGCGGTGGAAATTGTTTCGAGGTCGCGCATTTCGCCGATGACGACGACGTCGGGATCCTGGCGGAGGACATGTCGGAGGGCATCGGAGAAGCTGCGGGTGTCGCTGGTGACTTCGCGTTGCTTTATGATCGATCGCCGATTGCGGTGGATGAACTCAATGGGGTCTTCTACGGTGATGATCATGCGGTGCTGTTCGTTGTTTATCTGATTAATCATGGCGGCGAGGGTGGAGGTTTTGCCGCTGCCGGTGGGGCCGGTGACGAGGATGAGGCCGCTATTGCGGCGGGCGACTTCCTCGACGATGGTGGGGAGCCCGAGTTCTTTCAGGGTGCGGATTTCGGAGTATACAACGCGGAATGCGGCTTCGATGGCCCCGCGCTGTTTGTGGACGTTGATGCGGAAGCGTCCGATATCTTCGATTTCGACGCTGAAGTCTAGTTCCCAGCGTTCTTCAAAGCGGGCTTTGTGAGCATCACTGAGGAGGGAGTAGATCATCCGCTGGCTGTCGGCCGGGGTGAGGGGTGGGAGGTCGAGGGCTTCGAGGCGTCCGTCGATGCGAAGGATGGGCGGAGCATTCTGGGTGAGATGGAGGTCGCTCGCGCCTCGTTCTACGGCTTCGACGAGGAGATGATTGATTGTGATCATTCGCCCTGCACCCTTCAAGTATGTGGAATCAGCAGTCCGAATGCGCTACCTTTTTAAGACGGCGCTCCGCAACAGATAATTTGTGGGGATGATGTTTGAACTACTCTGCTGTGGTTTCCCAGCGGAGGGTGAATTCGGGATCGCGGACCTGGCCGGACATGATGACGGGGAGGGGGATGCGGATAAATGATCCGTCGCTGGCGGCTCCGGCGACGACACCGAGGGCTCTTACCTGGGGCATAGTGCTCTGGCCGAGGAGGGCAGGGCTGACTGAACCGTCGAAACGGATGCGGATTTGTTCGGTTCGCATGTCCATGATGCCTACGCCTTTAGCGGAGGCGTGGGGGCCGGTGAACTCTGCGTGGGTGATGCTCATGATGCCCTGGCGGATAATGCCGCGAAGGAGGGCGGATTGAAACTGGACCTGCTGGAGCTGGGGAATGCCGGTGTAGGCGGAAACCTGGCGGAGGACGTCTGCGCCGACAATCTGGCCGGGGCCTACTTGAATGACGACGGTTCCGTCCATGGTTTCGCGGGGGAGGGTGCCCCGGACACCGTTCCACTGGACGTCGATCTGGGCGTTGGAGACCCCGTCGATGCGGGCATCGAGTTGGACTTTGAAAGCCTCGAGGAGGGCCATGACTTCAACGCCTGTGGCGGTGATGTTCATGCGCTGGCGATCATTGGGACGGCTCCAGTCGACGAGGCCGACTCCTTGCAGGGTTCCGCTGCCGAGGCGGGCGGAAAAAGCGTCGATTGCGAGGCGGCCGTTTATCTGGCGGGAATCCATCTTAAAGTCTTTGAGGCCGAGTTTGCGGGCTTCCATTCGAACGACGGAGACCTCGCCGGGTTGGCCGGCTCCAAAGATGCCGCGCTGCTCGGAGCGTTGTTCGTTCTGAGATGGGGCGGTGGTGGGATTGATGGTCCAAAGGAGGGCGGTTAGGGCAAAAAGTGCAAGGCGGGAATGGGCGGGCCGAATGGCGAAAAAAAGCTTTTTCATCGGGAGTTCCTTGGGAGTGTAAAATCGAGAATCCAGGTTTCGGCGAGGAGTTGCCGATCTGGAACGTAGGTATCGTTGGCGGTAGGAATGACGAATTTCTGGATGTCCATGAGCTTTTCGTAGGCATCCAGCAGTTCGTTGAAGGTGAAGGCGGATGCGGCGCGTATGAGTTTATCGCGGCGAAATTCTGGGCGGAGGGCGAAGAGGTTTTTGTCGGCTTCGTGGGGCATGAAGTCTTTGCCGTATTCGTTGCGTTTGACGCCGCGCTGTTGAAGGACAGCGGCGCTGCTGGCGGTTTTTGCCTGGATGAGGAGGCGGAGCTGACTGGCGAGCATCATGGAGGGGCGGGGTGAGCCTGGTGAGCGGCGGTGCCATTCGCGCCAGAGCTCCAGGGCCCGGGTGGTTTGCCGGGCGAACAGGGCGTCGAAAAAGAGAAACTGGGGGCTGTCTTCTTTGAAGCAGTATACGGCGGAGCGATTCTGGGCGAACTGGACGACGGGGTTTGAAGTGCTGATGCGTTTAAATTTTTCGTAGTCTTCAACGGCGATAACAATGAGTACGGCAGGCAGGTTTGGCAGCTCGGCCTGAAGGAAGGACGCAAGGTGGTCGCTGGATGACTTTTTGGATTTGTCGTCGGCTTCGGCCTTTTTACCGCGACCACGCCGGGCGCCTCCTGATTTGCCTTCGAAGAAGTCGTTTACGGTGTAAAGGGTGACAATGCGGATTACGTCGGGGAGGAAGCTGACGGTGGATAGCTCTGCAAGGACGTCGTCGAGGACGCGGCGAAGCTGAGGCGGACTGCCTGTGGGGACGATTTCGAAATAGTTTTCTTCGCGTTCTTCGCGGGAAAGATGGGCAGCGACGATCTGGTCTTTGGCGCGTTCGATTGCGGCTTCGTCGTCACCATGCAGGAAGTAAAATTTTGCGTTCTTATCAACCCGGGCGAGGGCCGGGCTGGCGGAACGTTTTTCAAAGCTCATCTTGGGGCACCATTTTTTCCATTCCTCGTACATACCACTCCCCTGCTTCAGGGAGTCAATAGCATTGAATTTTCGTCTTGGATCCATGCAGATTTCCCGCATGGCAAACAGATTAAGGCGCTTACGGATGTCGCCGGCTCTTCGCAACCTTGTGGAGGAGCATTCAATCCAGGCTCAGCACCTAATTTACCCGATGTTTGTGTGTGAGGGTGAAGGGATTCGGCGTGAGATTTCATCGATGCCGGGGATTTCGAATTATAGTGTGGATGAGATTTTGCGGGAGGTGGATTCGTTTGCGGGGGCGGGACTTGGCGGGGTGTTATTGTTTGGTATTCCGGATGTGAAGGATGAGGCGGGGTCGGGGGCTTGTGCGGAGAATGGTGTTGTGCAGCGGGCGGTGCGGGCGCTGAAGCGGGAATTTCCTGATCTGCTTGTGATTACGGATGTTTGTCTTTGTGAGTACACGTCGCATGGACATTGTGGGATTCTGTCGGAATCTTCTGAAATTCTGAATGATGAGACGGTGGAAAGACTGGCGGCGATGGCGGTGTCTCATGGTCAGGCGGGGGCGGATATGGTGGCACCGAGCGATATGATGGATTTGCGGGTGGATGCGATTCGGGGTGCGCTGGATGAGGCTGGTTTTGGGAGTCTGCCGGTGATGTCTTACGCGGCTAAATTTGCTTCTGCGTTTTATGGACCGTTTCGCGAGGCGGCTCAGAGTGCTCCGAGTTTTGGTGATCGGCGGAGTCATCAACTTAATCCGGCGAACATGCGGGAGGCTTTGAGAGAAGCGGAAGTGGACTTGCTGGAGGGGGCGGATATTTTGATGGTAAAGCCGGCGGGATATTACCTGGATCTGGTTCGGGCTCTGCGGGACAGGTTTGATGTGCCGTTGGCAGCGTATCAGGTTAGCGGGGAGTATAGCATGATTAAGGCAGCGGGTGCGAATGGGTGGATTGATGAGGAGCGGGCGGTTTGGGAGAGCGTTCTTTCTATCCACCGTGCAGGGGCGGATATCTGCATTACGTATTTTGCAAAAGAGCTGGCTTTAAAGATTCAAAAGGGTTGATGCCGCCGATGGGTGGCGGATTCATGTCGGGAAAGTTGGATTATAATTGGTTCAGATGTCTGCGAAGGATCGAATTTCTGAGATGACCACTGAAGTCGTGAGAGCGAATCGCTTCCGGTTTTTGCAATCTCGTCAGGTGGCCCGGGCATTTTCGGGTCTGGCTGTGATGGCGGGTTTGATCTGGCTTTGCCCTGTGAGTGGTGTGGCGCAGACGGAACCGGGAGTGTCGCGGTCGAATGTGGCGGCGAAGAAATCTGTTAGTCATGGGGAACCGCTTTATTATTATAAGGGGCGTACACGGGTTCAGGTGGAGCTTGATCCGTCGCGGGTTGCGGTTGATGGGACGAGTGTGTCTCTGATTCAACGAAATGCGGCGGGGGCCGGGGTTTCTGTGACGACGAATGCGGCGGTGGGGGGAAAGGCGTTCGTGGAGATTTCGAGTCGGTCTCGCGGTGAAATGGCTGTGCAGGTGGGCGACTTACGCAGGTCTGTGCCGGGGGTGCCTTTGCAGGCGGTCCTAATCCGGTCCGAGGTGAGCGGCGGGGTCAGTCGGTCGCCGGAAGAAGGGCTTTTGTTTACTACAGCGCAGATATCTTTTAAACCGGCGGCGGGGCGACGTGTGGATGAACTAGTTAGAAAGTATGGACTGTTGGATCTGGAGGCGGTGTCTTATGCGCCGGGGAGTTTTATTGCCCGGGTCAAAACGGATGATGACCTGCTCGGGGGGGTGACAACGGCTAATCGTATGCAGGAGTCAGGTGATGCGGAATGGGCTAGTCCGCTGATTGAGGAGCAGAAAAAGCCGCGTGTTTACTGGAATGATCCGATGTTGTTTGACCAGTGGTATCTGGAGAATCTTGGGAGCAATTCTAATGGGATTGCCGGGAATGATATGGCTGTCCCGACAGCGTGGGATATGGTTACGGGGCTTGGGGTTAATATTGGCATTAATGATGACGGGGTGGAGTGGAATCATCCGGATCTTGCTGAAAACATGCGGTTGGATATTTCTTATGATTTTAATGATAATGACCCGGATCCGATGCCTAATTTGATGGTGGGTTATCATGGGACGAATTGTGCGGGGTTGGCGGCAGCGCGGGGGAATAACGGTATAGGAATCAGCGGGGTGGCGCCGGAGGCGGGGATTGCGGGGCTCCGTATACTTGGAGCCGCGGCGACGGATGCGCAGGAAGCTCAGTCGCTGTTTTGGAAGAGTGACGAAACTTTACCGGCTAACCAGATTCATGTGAGTTCAAATTCGTGGGGGCCGCCGGACAGCGGGAGCCTGCTGGATGGGCCGGGACCGCTGACGGAGGCTGCTATTGAGCACGGGGTGCAACATGGGCGGAATGGCAAAGGAATCGTTTATGTTTGGGCGGCGGGGAACGGGCGTGTGAACCTGGATAATATTAACAAGGACAGCTATGCGAGTAACCCGCGGGTGATTGCGGTGGGTTCGTCTAACGCGAGCGGAACGTTTGCTTATTATAGTGAAATGGGTGCTCCGTTGCTGGTGAATGCGCCGGGGGGTGAGGGGGACGTTCTGACGACGGACCTTATGGGGGTTAATGGGCGTTCGACTACGGATTACCGGCCTAATTTTCTGGGGACGTCTGCGGCGGCACCTATGGTTGCGGGGGTGGTGGCGCTGATGCTGCAGGCGAATCCGGATCTGACTTATCGTGATGTTATGCATATTCTGGTGAACACGGCTACTCAGAATCGTCCGAGTGAAAACAGTTGGATCACGAACGGGGCGGGGCGTCGGTTCAGCTTAAATTATGGTTTTGGCAGGGTGAATGCGGCGGCGGCGGTTGCGGCGGCTGTGAACTGGCAAACAGTTCCGGAGGAGCAGATCATTACGGTGGATAATATTATATCGTCACCGACGGTGATTCCGGACGGTAACACGGGGGAAGTGCTTCGCAGCGTGGCGGTGACGGCTCCGGCGGGTTTCAAGGTGGAGCAGATTGAGCTGACGGCGGATATTACACATCCGCTGAGGGGGGATGTGTTTATTTACGTTCAGTCACCGTCGGGGACTGTGAGTGAGATGATCCGGGAATCGAATGATTATAGTGCGGATTTCTCATATTGGCGTTTTCGGTCGGTTGCTCACTGGGGAGAAAACGGGACCGGGGAATGGCGGGTGCGGTTTTCTGATGGCTGGCCTGATGAGGAGGGCACGGTAAACAATTGTGCGCTTAGGATTTTTGGCTATGTGCAGGATGATACTTCCGTGG
>CAYUGQ010000081.1:0-12461 GCA_964444305.1 uncultured Candidatus Sumerlaeota bacterium | reverse complement strand
TAGACGACAGCCTTAATCAGATCCAGGCCCACGTCAGCCAGGATCAATACTCAGCTCTTCGTCTCACCAGCGGCACAAGAGTCTACATAACCCCGAAATCAGCCCGGGTCTTCCAGCCCGATTTCTCCATTTGAAATTTGCTGTACCATAAAAACAGGAGGTGGCCCATGAGCCCCCGTCGCTTCACCCCCTCGCGGAAAAATCACAATTCCCTCCCAACCGTCCTCGGCTCCCGTTCCATCGGTTGTTGTTGTCGCTAAACATACAAATCCGGCCGCATGACACACTCCGTTGTCAGCGGCCCCCCAACAATCCCTCCGTCTCCTGAAAAACCCAACCCTTTACCCTGACAGGCACAGCGTGCTCGTTAAACCGCCCCCGTCGCCTGGAGAAAGCGAGTCATTATCATGCAGCACTCCACAAACAAGGCATTCACTCTCATCGAATTGCTCATCGTTGTCGCAATCATTGCCATCCTGGCCGCCATCGCCGTACCCAATTTTCTTGAAGCCCAGACCCGCGCAAAGATCAGCCGCGTAAAAGCCGACCACCGCTCCATTACCACCGCCCTGGAAAGCTACTATCTCGACAACAACGTCTATCCCGAACAGGGTGACACCACCAGCTCCACCCCGCCCACCATTACAGACCCCAACCGCGTCTGGGGCCGCGAGGGAGAAAAAGCCATTGCCTGGCGGCTTTCCACTCCCATAGCCTATCTCGCATCCACGAGCAGCGTATTCAAAGACCCGTTCTTCAGCGGATTCGGTCATGCCTCCCCGGTGAACGATACCCGCTATTATAACTACTCCGGCGATTATGGTCGCGGCCGTACCTACGACGCCAGCCAGGACGGTTCCGTGCAAAACTTCCTCGCCCTCAGCGCCCACCTCGCCAACGTAAACGGATACCACCTGCGCAGTCGCGGACCCGACGGCGATTACGAACGCCGCATCGACGGCTGGGCCGATTACATCTTTTATCGTGGTCGCGCCGGCGGCGGCGCCAATGGCAACGGCGGTATTTCCGCCGTCTATGATCCATCCAACGGCACCACCAGCAGCGGAGACGTCCCCCGCTTTGGTCGTGAAGGCATCCTTCACTAACACTGCAATACCATTATTCTCACAACGTGTGACCAGCACCTTAACCGCAGGTCACACGTTTTTTTGATTAGTGCCCCCCCGCCTTTGCAGAGCATTATCAGGTTATTAAAAGAGGACTCCCCCTTGCGCCCATTCCTGATCACACTATCTCTGTTTGCCCTAACCGCCCTCGCGGAAATCGTCGGCTGTTATTTGCCCTGGCTATGGCTGAAGCAAAACCGCTCACCCCTGCTTCTGATCCCCGCCGTTCTTTCCCTCTCCCTGTTCGTATGGCTGCTCACCCTGCACCCCGCTGCCACTGGCCGAATCTATGCCGCCTATGGAGGTGTCTATGTCTCCGTAGCCATCCTCTGGCTGTGGCTCGTCGACCGCATCCAGCCTGACCGCTGGGATCTGCTCGGCACCGGAATCATCCTGCTGGGCTTTTCCATCATGGTTCTCGCCCCCCGAGCAAGCGGCGGATTCTAACAATAACCCCGCCCCTGCCAGCTTCAACATGCAGCAGATAAAAGCCATGAAGTTTCTCGCCAACCATCTGCATCCGGAACAGGTTGACTCTTCCTTTCCAAAGCCCCTACCCCTTAAAACTTCGCACAACCAAGGAGGAGATCCACCGCAATGTCATGGACCACAAAACTGGCCGGCGCAGGTATGATGGGATTATTTCTGATTACTGGCTCCTTTATGCTGCCTGAAGTATCAGCACAAGTCATAAACTCCGCCCTCGGCCACACCGGCCGTCTGCCCGTGACACCTCAGGTGGACAGCCCCACCGACAAATCTGCTCCCTGGTTTGAACAGAGCGCCGCCCAGTGGATCTGGCCCGCCGCCTCCGCCGAACCACCAAACCAATACGCCCAGTTTCTGCAGGATTTCCACCTGTCTGACTCCACCGCCGAACCCGTTCTTCTCGCCATCAGCATCGACACAAACTATGCCGTCTGGATCAATGGCCACTTCACCGCATTCGGCCAGTGGAGCAACTTCCCTGACGACAAAACCTATGACGTCATCGACATTTCCGAGCACCTGAATCCCAGTACCAATCGCATCTGCATCACCGGTTACTGGCAGGGTGAAAGCTCCTCCACCTACCGCCCCGGCGATCCCGGTGTCGTTTATGCGATTGCCGCCGGCGAAAATATTATCGCCCACAGCGGACCCGACACCCACCAGCGCCCCGCCCCCAATTATGTCAGCGGCCGCGTCCCCAAAGTCACCGGCCAGCTCGGATTCTCTTTCGAGCACCGCGGTGACAAACTGGACGCCTGGCTGAGCCCGGATTATCAACCCGGCGACGAATGGAAACCCGCATCCGACGCCGAGCGCAAACCTCTCGCCGACCGCCCGGTTCGTCCCCGCCCCGTCGAGCGCCTCCTCCTTCTTGATCGCATCCCCATGCACGTCGTCGCCCAGGGCGCTTTCACCCGCATCCATCCCGACGCCACCCCCGCCGACGCCATGCAAAGCGACGCCCTCGCATTCCTTCACCCTCACCAGATTTTCGACAACATGCGCCCACAGCTCGATGCCTCCGACACCACGGGTCTCTCCATGAAATTTGACGCCGTCTCAAACGCCACCGGTGCCTGGATCATTCTCGATACAGGCTATAACGAAGCCGGCCTGCTTGAACTGGAACTCGACGCCCCCCAGGGCACCGTGATCGATATTGGCTACGGCGAACACCTCGAAGACCTCCGCGTCCGAACCAGCGTTGGCGGCCGCCAGTTCGCCGCCCGCCACACCACCCCCGCCGGCCACCATTGTTTTCTAAACCCCTTCCTGCGCCTGTCCGGGCGTTACATCCAGGTCCATATCACGCCTCCGACGGACCACGACAGTTCCGACCCCATCATTCTGAAATATGCCGGCCTGCGTCCAACCCCCTACCCCGTCAAATATCGCGGGGATTTTGAAACGTCCGACACCCTCCACAATCAAATCTGGGAGGTCAGCCGACGCACCCTCGAGCTCTGCATGCACGAACACTATGAAGACTGCCCTTGGCGCGAACAGGCACTCTATTCCATGGACGGACGCAACCAGGCCCTGGCCGGATATTACACCTTCGGAAACTATGAGTTCGCCCGCGCATCCATCAAGCTTCTCGGCCAGGGATATAACGAAAAGGACGGGCTCCTCGAACTGTGTGCCCCCGCCGATGTTGCCGTTACCATTCCATCCTTCAGCCTGGCCTGGATTCTCATGCTCGATGATTACCTCCTCTATAGCGGCGACCGCGAATTTACCGAATCCCAGCTTCCACTGGTAGACACCCTGCTTCACAATGCCACCCGCAATTCCACCGGTCCCGTTATCGTCACCCCCAGCGGACCCCGCATGTGGAATTTCTACGAATGGTCCCCCGGCCTGGACGGAGCACGCGATCGCAACCGCAGCGTCCTCCATCCCAGCCGCCCCGAAGCACCACTGAACCTGTTCTATCTGCTGGCCCTCGATGCCGCGGAGCGCATGGCCCAAGAAACCGGCGGCGACGGCACCAAATATAAAGAACGCGCCGAAGAACTCCGCGCCGTCTTTGCCGACACCTTCTGGGACGACACCGAAAAAGCCTTTAAAACCGGCGTCGAAGACGGAGCAGACCCTCACTACGCCGAACTCACCCAAGCCCTCGCAATTCTCGCCGACGTAGTCCCCCAGGGTGAACTCGACAACCTCCGCGCCCGCCTGGCCTCTGATAATAACGGCATGATCCCCTGCACCATCAGCCACACCCAGTATAAGTTTGAAGCCCTGCTCACTGATCGTGAACGATTCGCACCCCGCGTGTTCGAACTCATCGCCCGCGACTGGGGCTACATGCTGAACCACGGTGCCACCAGCTTTTGGGAAACCATCGACGGCGCCAGCGCCTTCGCCGATGCCGGCAGCCTCTGCCACGGCTGGTCCGGAGTACCCGCCTACTTCTACGGAGCCTACATCCTCGGCGTAAAACCCACAGCCCCGGGCTTCGCCGAATACGAAATTAACCCCATCGAAAACGTAATCCCCAACGCCAAAGGCATTGTCCCAACCCCAGGCGAGATCATCGAAATCAAAGACGGATCAGAGACCGGAGCAGCTAACTAGCCACCCGCATCCACGTGCTCCATCCAGTCCGCTGCACTGCCATCCTGCTTCTCCTGGATAGCAATATGCGCCATCGTCGACGTCTCCGTTGCTCCATGCCAGTGTTTTTCGCCCGGTTCAAACCAGACCACGTCGCCCGCAGCGACCTCCTGAACAGGCCCGCCCCATCGCTGCACTTGGCCGCGCCCCTCCGTAATGACCAGCGTTTGGCCCAGTGGATGACTATGCCAGGCCGTGCGTCCGCCCGGTTCAAAGGTCACATGCACCACCTGCACCCGCGCCGGTTCCTCCGCATCCAGCATACGGTCCATCTTCACCGCACCGCTGAAATACTCCGCCGGAGCCGCGTTAACAGTCCGTTCATTTTTTCGAATGATTTTCATGCCGATCTCCCACAGCGGACATGGCTATGCCCCGCCGTCATGCAAGGTTAATGAAAAAAATGCCACTCACGCAATCACACCACGCAAGAACCATGAATCAACTCGCAAAAAGATCAGCTCTATAAAGAAAGGAAGCCCGATCAGGCTTCAGTCAGAGAATCCGCCAGGACTGTCGCCATATTGTTGCTCACTTCCATAAACCCACCACTCAGGTTCATGGCGCGATTACCGCTCGGGCTGGAAATATTAAGCGTGCCCTGTCCCAGCGAAGCAATCAGCGGTGCGTGATCTGCCAGCACTCCGAAAGAACCGTCAACACCCGGGGCCTGAACAGCCGTGACGAGCTCATCCACTACCTTTTTTTCCTGCGTAAAAACCTGGAGACGAAACTGTTTAGCCATGCTTTGGGATCTATCCTTAAATCTGTTGGCCGGGCCGGTATGGGCACTACTGGCGCTTCACGCTCCTTACACAACAAAACCCACTTTGTATTGCAAAAAACCCGCACCCCCACCTCTGCTCATCCTTTAAAGCACGTTCGTGATTTTTCTATTGCGTCAAACGATAGTAGTTGCCTACGTAAACCAGATTCCCGAATTGGACAGTATGATTCTCGGATTTCATAACTTTTATCGTCCCTGCAGTCGTCGCGCCCTCAGTCTATGCTTTGCGGCGCTTTTGTGTGTTGGCTTTATAAACCACGCCCATCCACAGGCCATGCGGCGCGTATCTGGCGCCCTCATGCCCAGCACCGGCGGCATCGGCCTCGTTCGCACTTTTCAAACCCTTCATGCTGAGCCCTCCGGCCTGTCCAATACACAACACCCCCTCTTCGACACCAGCTATGCCGGCAGCGAACAGGAAATACTGGCCTCAACAAAATACGGCAACGTAACCAGCAGCGACCTTTACCTATGGATGGTAATGACCCGCTCAGAGAACAAAGCCTATCTGCCCCAGCTTCTCAAAAAATCCCGCTTTCAAAAAGAGCGGACCGAGCTGGCCGAGGCCCTCCGTCCGGAAATCGATTCCTTCGTCTTTCATAACTACATTCTCCCCCGGCTTTTGCCCGCCGCGCCCGGCGACGCCGTCTATGATTTTAAACACTACCTCTACACCCTCCCCGCCTGGCAGACCGTCTTTCTCCAGCGCGTGGTTCAGTCGGGAATTCAGATCACTGACGCAGATCGCCAGAAATACCTGCAGGAAAACACGGTCAAACTAGTAGAACCCCAGCGCCTGCGAACCCGCTATATCTTCCTGAGAAGCCCCGAAACAGACGACCCCATCACCCAGGGCCGCACCGAAGTCCGCATGGATGAGCTTCGCGCCCAAATTCTGCGCGGTGAGATTTCCTTCGAAGACGCCGCCCGCCAGCACAGCCAGGCCCCCAGCGCATCCCGCGGCGGAGAAATACCCCCGTTTCAGCATGGCGAACTCTTTTATCTCTTCGAACACGCCGCTGCCGAGCTCGAGCCCGGAGAAATCAGCCGCGCATTCCGTGGACCCAACGGTCTTTATGTCGTCCAGTTAATCGAAGTCATTGAACCCGAAAAACCCAGCCTCTCAAACCCTCGCCACGCCGAAGCCGTCGATGAAGGTCTCTCCCGCCAGGTCCTGCGCGCCGCTTACGAAATTTACATGAGAGACATGCTCCTCGAACGCCGCCGCCTGGTCGAAAAACCCCAGGCCTGGGACAGCCTCGAAGAGGACGAAATCGTAGGTTCCGTCTGCGAGTTCACCATCTGCAAATCCCAAATGCGCAGCGCCTTCCCCCACCTGGAAGGTTCCGACCTCAAATTTCGTTACGAAGAAATGGCAACCCTGCTCCGCTCCATCCTCGAACTGGAAGCCATGGCCCAGGAAGTCCGCGAGCACGGTTGCCACGGCGACCCCATACTCGAGCGCGCCCGCTGGATGGCAGGAAATCTCATCCGCCGCGATGCCTGGGTAGATCAGCTCCGCGCCGCCCTGCCCATCTCCGAACAGCTCGTTTACAAGTTCTGGCAGGATAACCCGAAACTCTTCACCCCCATGGCCCTCAAGCGCGTCATCCGCCTGACCATGCGCCCTAGCAACACCGCTCCCCTCCCCACCCAGACCCGCATGGAACTGGATAAAGTTCTCGCTCAGGCCACCGGCCAGCCCATGGTTCTCCCTCTTCAACAGCGAATCCGCGAAGACGAAGAAGCCCACGGCATCGTTCCCGATGTCCCGGCCCGCACCGCAGAAGCCTTCGAAATGCTTACCAATCCTTCAGAAGAACCCAATTATTACTCGGACGATTACAGCCAGGAATCCCTGCAGGCCATCATAGATGCCGGCTCTGACGGATCCAGCGCCGTCCCTGAGGATGGCGCACTCCCGCCCGGCCTCGAGCCCCTGTCTGCACCATCTTCCGTCACCACCGACACTCTTGATTCGCTGGTTCCCCGCGAACCCGAACCCACGCCGAATGCCAATGTCGATCCGATCGACCCGGCAGAAGACTCCGCCACCACCGGCACCGTTTTGGAAATCTCCACCATCAATGGCGAACGCGGCGGCGCAGCGCCGACTCCCGCAGCCGGCGGCGTCAGCTCACCCGGCATCGCCCTGGACGGCGAAGTGGGCGCCCCCGTGGCCGATGCCGACCTCAACATGATCGCCCCCGGCACCCGCCCCACACCGGCCCCCGTTTCCATCGAAGAACGGGCAACCCGCGAAGCAGCCGACCGGGAAGAATCTCTCGAAAGCGCTGGCACCCCCATCCGCGGCGCAACCCGCCCCGCACAGCCCGCTGCTACACCCACCGGCGGCGCTGTTCCAATCGGCATCACCCGTCAGGAACTGGTCCCCGGCGCCCGCCTTCAGGCAACGCCAAACCCGGACAACCAACTTAAACCGCCGCCCACCAGCTCGACCCCCTATAATCCCGACTGGTTTTACGCCCGACTGACCCCCACGGAAATCGGCAATGTTGTCGGACATTACTCCAGCAGCGACTGGCTCCTGGTAATGGATGATCTCGGCTTTGTTTACACCCCCGATATCGCCGACGCCCCCGCAAAGCTGGAAGAAGTCCCCATAGGTGCCTTCAGCCGACCTATCGTCCGGGATCAGAATGCAATCTCATGGTATATCGAAGACGCGCGCCAATTGCCCACGCCACCCTTCGAGGAAGTTCGGACCCACGCCTACGAAACCTATCGTTCCGTCCAACTCGACAAAGCCATGGCCGATCGTTACAACTCAGAGCTCGATAAAGCGGACATTAAATACCGCTTCTAATCTCACCCCCACACCAATCTATTACACCGCGCCTCGGCTTGACCACCCCTGTCTACCCGCCTGAACCAGCCCCATCCAGGCCATGCACGGTAATGCGCAGCTCCCCGCCTTCCCCCGAAACATCCGCGTTCACCCCATAAATCTCACGCAGTAAATCAGAAGTGATCGCCTCCAGCGGCGGCCCATCAGCCGCCACTCGCCCCTCATGCAACAACATCACCCGAGTGCCCCAACGTGCAGCGACAGGCAGATCATGAAACGTCGCAATCACAGCGCAGCCCGGCCTCTCCGCATGAGCACGCAGATGCTCCATCACCTGAAACTGATGCCTCATATCCAGCCCCGTCAGCGGCTCATCCATCATCAAAATCCGCGCCCCCTGCACAAGCGCCCGAGCCAGCAAAACAAGCTGGCGCTCCCCGCCACTCAATTCATTAAATCTCCGCTCCCGCAGGTGAATCACCCCAAGCCGCTCCAGAGCCTCATCCGCCGCCCTCACATCTTCCGCCGTCGACACAAAACTAAACCCCCGATAAGGAAAGCGCCCCATCAGGACCATATCCCTCACGCTGAACCCGTAAATGCTATGCGTAAACTGCGGCACAAAAGCCACCTCCCGCGCCACGTCCGCCCGGGAAACAGCATGAATCGGCTGCCCGCCAAGAAACACCTGCCCACCAAAAGGCTGGCTGTACCCCGTCAGGCAATGCAGCAGAGTCGTCTTTCCCGTCCCGTTCGGACCCGCAAGCCCGAGGAATTCCCCCTCCTCTAAAACCAAATCAACCCCATACAGAACGGCTCCATCGGCATACCCCGCCGAGAGATTTTCCGCCCGCAACAGGGCTGACGCCCCAGCCGGATTCATTTCACCCCAGTATGTCCAAAACCGCCATCGCCCCGCGCCGTCTCATCCAGGACCTCCACCTCCACAAACTGCCCCTGCGTCACCGGGGCAATAATAAGCTGAGCAATGCGATCGCCGCGATTAATCGTAAACGGCTCCGGGCCATGATTAATGAGCAGCACCTGCACCACCCCCCGATAATCCGCGTCAATCGTACCCGGCGAGTTCAGACAGGTAATGCCATGGCGCGCCGCCAGTCCGCTTCGCGGGCGAATTTGTCCCTCATAACCCACCGGGATCTTCATCCGCAAGCCCGTCGTAATCGCCCGAAATTCCCCCGGCGCCAGCACCACCGACCCGGCAACCGCCGCTCGAAGATCCGCACCCGCCGCAGCCGCCGTCGCAATTTCCGGCGCAGGAATATCCACCGCCTCCGCATCCCGTGTAAATTCTATCTGCACTCTTTTCATAACACTCTCATCGCTGTCCAATAACCCCGCCCATGGCAAGCATAATCTCATGGGACCACCCTTCAAACCCGGCCTCAAAACAAAAAAACCGGCCCCATCCTCAGATGGAACCGGCTTAATACTCGAAGGCTATCTTAGATACTTTTACGGATTAAAGACCGTAGAGATAACCCGTGCGGTTGTTGGAATAGTTAATGTCTTCGCTGCCATCTTCCGGCACAACTTCCGCATAAATGTGGGTGTAACCCGCAGGGACAAAACCCTTAAACTTAACGCGCTTGGTCTTGTATGGCTTCGGCTTTTTGCCAGGCTTCGCAGGCACATACTTCTTCAAATTCTTAACCGTCTTCTGAGCCACGAGGTAAGCCGAATCATTCAGCACGTCGCCCTTTACAACATAAACCCGAACCGTCGCCTGGGCAACATCATGATCCCAGGAAAGGTTCGTCACGTTGAAGTGACCCTTCATCGTGCACAGACGCGGAACACCCTTACAGGTGTAGTTTTTGTAATAAACCAGCTCGCCCAGAAGGTCAGGACCCACCAGCGGCTCATGCTGAGCATCGCCACGAATGACGAAGTCATAAACTTTCGTATCAGGATCAGTGCTGCAAACACTCACGCGTGCATGGTGCTGACCCGGAGCAGTTGGGTTATAACGGATCACGAAGCTTGTCCGCTGTCCCGGAGCAACAACATCCTGAGGCTCCTGGATCACAGCAAAGTGCTCTCTGTCAGGACCCGTGATCATCACCGGCAGGTGAACGAAAAGATCAACGTCGCCCATGTTACGAATCTCATAACGGTTATCCCAGAAGTTCACACCAATCTGGGCCCGGCCGAAATACGTATCGTCCAGCTTAAGAGGCTGTTCCTTGTTATCAGGGATAAACGTGCTGTTCCCCGTGATCATGATGTCAGGATAATAAATCGGACGAGGCGGCGGAGCCGCAAAGATTACCGACGTACAAGTCGTCAAAACTCCGAGAGCTATGATCTTTTTCAGGGCGCTAAAATGCGATTTAGCCAAAATTTTATGCATAGTTATACCTCCATTAGAAGCCCAGATTTTGTGCGAGGTACGCATGAACGCAAGATAAAAATCGCATTTCCCGAAAAAAAAGCCAGATAACAGCCCCGGCAGCGCCTTTAAGGTGTCCCGGATACCGGAATTGAATGCTGCTCTACATAGATCACGAACCATGTATAGGCGGCTAGAATCGCTGCCGCGAGCAAAATGATGGTCACTTGCACAAATCCAATGCTCTGAAAAACAGCATAGCTATAGGCCAGCACAGCCATAATCACATATAATCCAGTGTTCAGTGCCAGTGTCCGCCCGTGAGACCAGCCCGCTACCATCAGCCGCTGATAAAGATGTGTCCGGTGGGCCTGCGTCAGGCGCTCACCCCGCCGGTATCGCCGGATCAGCGTAAAACAGACATCATATATAAACGGGCTGAACAAGATAAACGATGCCGCCCAAGGAAACACCGCCGAGCCGTTGCCGTCTGCGGCCTGCAGGGCGATAACCGCCAGGATGAATCCATAAAACTGGCTCCCGCAATCCCCCATAAAGGTCTTCCAGCGCATGTCCCGCCCCGGATAATTATGCCACAACAGCCCCAGCAGGCTCCCCGCCGTCATGGCCGCCGCCGCCGCCAAGTACATGTTATTCCACGTCAGACCCATGCGAAACACCAGACCATAATTCGCCAGGTAAATCCCCAGCGTCAGTCCGATGATAACCCCGAAAACCGACGCCTGCCCGTCCATGCCATCCATAAAATTAAAGATGTTCATCATGAAAAAAACCACCAGCATAGCGATAATCGCCCCCACCATGGCCGGCAGCTCCGCCGTATATCCAAACGGCAAATCCAGCCGCGTCGGCGCAAAGCCAAACATCAACACACTGCCCGCCGCGGCCACCTGCACCAGCAGTTTCCACCGCGGAGACAGCTCCTCAAAATCATCCAGCGCCCCGCCCAGCAAGGCCCACAGCCCGCCAATCATCAACACCAGCCGCCAAGGCTCAAACGGGGCCACCGCACCCCACCGGTTCATCAGCGTTATTGATAGAAAGAACGCCGCCGCCGATCCAAGCCCTCCCAGGCGCGGGGTCGGTATCGTATGGCTGCCCCGGCTGGAAGGATGCGCCACCACACCATACTGGTGCGAGAGAATTATCGTAAGGCGCACCAGCAGCAGCGATACCATTCCCGGAAATATAATTGTCCGCAGCACCCAGATGACAAGCATCACGAAAGCCTGAACATTATATTGAGAGCTTAGAAGCAGGTCCAGATAGGTCATTTTCATCGGGATTGTCTCACAACAGGGGAAGCACCGTGTTCAATAAGGAATCGTCTGTTTTCGTGGAAACCTCGTAATTTTCTTGCCAAATTGCAACCGTTCACAAACTTTTCCAAAGAACCACGGCAAACAGGGGTATAGCGTGCTCATGCAACGCAGTGAATCTGGCAATAAAGCCAAGTATATTTTCGTCACAGGCGGTGTGGTCAGCTCCCTGGGTAAGGGAGTGGCGTCCGCCACGATCGGTTGTCTTCTTGAGGCCCACGGCCTTAAAGTCACCATCCAGAAATTTGATCCCTACATCAATGTGGATCCCGGGACCATGAGTCCCTACCAGCACGGCGAAGTCTTCGTAACCGACGACGGCGCCGAGACCGACCTCGACCTCGGACATTATGAGCGCTTCCTGACTTCCACCGTCAGCCGCCTTAATAACAGTACCACAGGACAGATTTACTTTAACGTAATCGAGCGCGAACGACGCGGTGAATACCTCGGTAAAACAGTCCAGGTTGTTCCTCACATAACCGATGAAATAAAAAACCGCGTCTACAAGCTGGGCAACCAGGGCTATGACGTTATCATAACCGAAATCGGCGGCACCGTGGGCGACATTGAGGCTATGCCCTTCCTGGAAGCCATTCGCCAGGTCCCCTACGATGTGGGCCGCGAAAATGTCCTCTACGTCCACCTGACTCTGGTCCCATATATCCGCGCAGCGGGTGAGATTAAAACCAAGCCCACCCAGCACAGTGTGAAGGAAATGCGGGAAATCGGCATCCAGCCAGACCTGTTGATCTGCCGCACGGAACAGCCCTTCGACGAAGACATCTCCAAGAAAATCGCCATGTTCTGTAACGTCCAGCCCGAATCAGTCATTCAGGCTTACGACGTGGACGAAATCTATAAAATGCCGCTGGTTTACCACCGCCAAGGCCTTGATAAAGTTATTATCAAGAAGTTGAATCTGAACCCTCCT
>CAYUGQ010000080.1:0-12831 GCA_964444305.1 uncultured Candidatus Sumerlaeota bacterium | reverse complement strand
CCCAGCAGGTACCCCAGACCATTATGTAAAATGACCACTGCCAGGATCAGCAGTCCGCTTTCCGCAATGCGCGGTTTACTCGCCGCCACCACAGCCGCCACAATAGCCACAATAGATGCCACAGAAACTAATGGCAGCACATGGACACCAGCAGCCGCCTGTTTTCTAAAGAAACGCTGGACCAAAACACCCAGCACAATCGGAAAAATCACCACTTGAAAAATCGACAGCAGCAATGCTCCCGGATCAATAGCAATCCATTGACTCGCCAATAAGTAGATCAAGCCCGGAGTCACAACAGGAGCCAGCAAAGTCGTAACCGAGGTAATCGTTACCGAAAGCGCCACATCCCCCCGCGCTAAAAAGGTCATCACATTCGATGCAGTTCCCCCCGGACAACACCCCACCAAAATGACACCTACCGCCGCTTCAGGCGGTAGCGCAAAACTTTTGGCCAACACAAAAGCCAGCCCCGGCATAATCAAAAACTGCCCCGCTACGCCAATAGTCACATCTTTTGGCCGGGTGAAAACGTCTTTAAAATCCTCCGGCGAAATACTCAGGCCCATCCCAAACATAATTATCCCCAAAAGAAGGGGAATGTGCGGACCGATCCCGACAAAGCCGGGCGGATAAAAATAGGCAAGGGCGGCAAAAAGCAAAACCCAGAAAACGAACGTGCGGACGACAAATTGACTGATCTGCATGAGAAGGTTCATTCCAAACTTAGAACCCACGCCTCAGCAGCTTGCAAGTCCCGCCTGACTTAAATCTAATTCCGTTCAATCAACTTGTCGAAAAATCACTGATCCCAAAGCTGCCAGTCATCCACGTTAGACTGGGAAATAGCCGGGTAATACCACATATCTGCGTATGCTTTCGCTCCATCAGCTCCACCGTAGAGGTACATTCTATTACCAGACGTCCACGTTAGACCGCCCATCCGGCCCTGAGGCAGACCTTTTTCTCCTGCAGCGGCAGGGTATTCCCCCTGAGTTTCCCCTTTAGGGCCATCCAAGTGCCGCCAGTTTCCCTCCAGCGGATCATAGGCCCATAAATCATTAAACCGACCTTGATTTCCAGCTCCCGAACCAAATCCGCCGGAAAGCCAAAACTTGTCTGCCGCCGTCCAGGCCATGGCGTTATTACGCCCACCCAAAGTCCCGACCTCATTCAGATTAGGCGGATAAGTGGTCTGTTGAAAAGTGCCTCCCATATAGTAAAACAGATTATTCGCGGGCTCATAACGCCATAAGTCGGCGAGCCGAGCGTTTGTGGTGCCGGTGTAAACACCCATCCCGCCAAAGATCCAGAGGTAACCATTATTATCGGTCCAAAAAGCCGATGACGTGCGGGCACCGGGTAATCCTGCCAGACCAATCTGGGCTGGATATTGTCCCGGAGCTTCAGGGGAAGATGATCCATCCAGCCAGGTCCAGATTCCTGATGCAGGTGAAAAGCGCCACAAATCGTTTCTTCTTACCGCTCCTGAGGTCCCCCCAAAGAGCAGAAACGCCCCGCCTTCCGTTTTGCCAAACGCCGAATCAAATCTGGCTGCCGGCAGCCCCGCCATCCCATGTCCGGCTGAGTAATCGCCCGGGTCGTTAATAACTTTTGACCCGCCCTGCCAGGTCCAAATGTTAGTTGTGGGATTATATTTCCACATGTCATTTAACGGGCCAACCGTTCCCGGAGTGACCCCGGAACCGTTTCCGCCAAACATCCAGAAATGACCATTGTCGTCGATCCATGTAGCAGGACTCTCACGGGATCCGGGCTGGCCAACTTCGCCCACCGATAAAGGGTATACCGAACTGTCGTTGAAGAAAAAGCTTCCACCCATCCAATACCAACGGCTTTCGGAAACATCGAATTTCCACATATCACTATACCGGACAATACTCTGCACGGAATGCCCGCGCCCCCCAAAAAGCCACAAATCGCCAGCCTGATCAACCCATGTGCCTGCCATCCACCGCCCTCCGGGACTGCCTGTTTTACCAATTGCGGATGGGTAGCTGGGCGGCAGTTCGGTCGTCGTGTCTCCGCTTACATAGATCCAGTCATATTCCGACTGGCAAAATGCCGAACTGGAATTGGTGGACAACGTTACAACTATAACACTTGTGTACAAAAGGCGCGAGAAATAAGGCCACATATTCGAGGCTCCTAAGCGAAATGCCATAGTACAAACCGGCCAATTCACTACCGCCAGGCTTGAAAAGAAAATCAGCAGAATTTGGACAAAATTCTCGTCTCGCACTAAAAGAAAAGCTATAATCGTTGGCCTCTTGATTTTCCACAGACTGGCGGTTTCGGTAGTGTATTATGATGCGAATATATAATCTGTTTCGTGCTGCCATTGCGGCAGGGGTGCTTTTAAATATAACGGGTAATGCCGACGCCGCTCCACCGGTTTTTGTGGAGGATGGTCGCCTGATTGTTTATGAGGATAATCAGGCTCGTGATCTCGATCTTAAACCAGTGTCAATCGAAGGCATTGATCATGAGTCCCGCGTATTAGAATACTGGGGAGCTCTGGATCCGGACCGATTTGTGGTCAGCATAGAAGGCAATGAAACCCGCGATCTGGCTGTGGCGGAAGACCATCACTGTTCGGATCACTCACCCGGCTATCCCGCCTGGATCGTCCGCCGGGATGGCAGTCTGGGTTCCATTCTCTGCACAAATGTCCTGCGGGCCTATCCTGCCCCAACGGGGAACCGGGTGGCTCTGATTTCTCCAGAACGCGATCTATCAATCTGGCATAATGATGTCTGCACCACGGTTTCAGCTCCGGGTAAAATTAGCAATGCAGGCTGGGCTCCTGACGGGCGACGGCTGGTGGTGTCAGTTTATCCGCCAGATTGGTCAGAGGGTGCTGTCAGTTACGCAAACACTACGGCAGATTTCCTTCGACTTCAGAACGCGGATTTATACCTGTTTGATGCGGAAACCATGGAATTTGTCCGGCAGCTTACAAAAGATCCCGGAACGGAGTATGGCGCTTTCTTTTCCCCTGACGGGCGCAACCTCTATTATCATTGGCTCCACATCACCGAGGACAAGGGCGGCCTGATGAGGATGGAGCTGGACAGCGATAACGGTACTGCCGCTTCGGCCCCGCCTGTGCAGCTTACTCAGGCGGGGAATGATTCCGGCAAAACGCCGCTGGGACGGGTGACAACTTACCTGTGGCGTGATAACGCTAACCAACTGGTGTTTGAAGCAGGTCGGCCCGACGGTTCCGGAGAAATCTGGACGATGGCAGACAACGGAACCAGCTCGACATTTATCGCGCCCGGGCGAAAACCTCAGGCTCTGGATGACCGGGCCATTGTTTTTATGGGGTCAAATGGTACTCCGGAAGTCGTTACGCCGGAGGTAAAGAGATGAATCAGATCAAAGGTTTAACACGATTTGGGAAGCGGTACAGCCTTTTGACTGGATTGACGCTGGTTGGTTTCTTACAGACCGCCTCTGGCGCACCAGCGTCAGATCCGCCTCCCTTTGCCTGGCCGTTTGCCGGGAATTTTAATATGACGGCCGCTTACGATTTGGATCGCGCGACGGACGCCCGGGCGGACTGGACAGGATGGCGCGCAGGAGAGGCTACGGCTGGTAGTGGCCATGCTTATGATAACCATGGCGGTACGGATTGGGGAATGCCTACAGGTACAAATCTTTATGCGCCCGCGGCGGGCCGAGTTAATTCTATCCGCCAATCTGTTCCCAATAATGATCACAGCGACACTGGCAACTATCTGATTCTTGATCACCGTGCCAACACAGGTACATCTGTGGGTGGCCGGGATTATCGGACACGTTACTGGCACCTGGCCCAAAATGGTGTTATCCCCCCAAATGTAGGATCAGCGGTGGCCAAGGGTGCTCATATCGCCATTTCGGATAACACCGGAAATTCAACTGGACCTCATCTGCATTATGGTGTATCCCTTATTTCCGGCGATCGCCAGACTTGCCCATTTTATAATGCATGGTGGGAGAACGACGAATTTTATACCGCCAACGGCAGGCCGTGTCTGGTTTATCTTCAGATTGATGATGTGTCATTAAATGTCCGCGAGGGGGCCGGAGCCGCCTATAATATCCTTACGGTAATGCCGCCGAATTCTCAGGCCGTGGCCACCCAGCATAACACCTGGTGGCGGGTAATGCTGCCGTTGCCACCGGCTAAGGTTCAGGAGGCTCGCACGGCTGCAGGTAACCTGGCGGCAGGCTTTTCGGAATCAGGAGCTTGGACAAATACCGACTCGAAATCTCAGGCGGTTGATGCTGTTAATGATGCCAATCGGGTTGCGCTTTCTGGCTTTGGAGCCCGTGCGTCAAACTTTACCACTGTGGGAAATTCTGCGAACACGGCGACATTTAATTTTACGATGCCGAACCAGCGGGGATTGTATGATATTTATACGACATGGCCCTCAGAGGCTAATGCAGAAAATGTAACGTATCGCGTTACCCATTCGGCGGGAACTACGGATGTGACCCTCAATCAGGTAGGTCATTCCGGCGCGACTGGCAATGGTACCAAGTCGAATCCGTATCTGATATATCAGAATCCGTATATTGTAAATCATACGACGATCGGGGCTCCGAATCAATGGAACCTGTATTCTCCGGCGGGGAGTAATCTACCGCAGGAAGGTCCGGAAAACCTGTATCAATTTACGTTGCGCCAGCCGTCAACGGTGACGGTAACGGTCAACCATGATGGGTATCCGGGTAAGGATATCGACATCCATCTTCTGACATCGGCTAATCCGTCGACGTGTTTTTTGCGGGCGGACTGGACTATGACGACCAATCTTGGGCCGGGCACGTATTATATAGCATGTGACTCTTATGGGGTTGGGGCGGCGGGTAACAATCGTGCCAGTGATTATAAACTGACCGTGGAGTTTTCGGATGACCATCCGTTTGCGGATTCGTGGGTGAAGCTGGGAAGCTTTAATTATAATGCCGGTGCCAGTGGAAGTGTTCAGGTGCGGGAAGGGTCGGTAACCGGCCGTGTCAACCCTGCTGCACCTGGGCGGGTTGTGGCGGATGCCATTAAGGTTGTTCCTCGAATTACGCGCCGGTCGGGCTGGATTAGCAATGCTTACGCTACCCGAATTAATACTGCCGCAACTCCGGTGGCCAGTGTGGTTGTGAGCACAGATATAACAGCTAATAATGATGCCAACAGTATGGATGATTTTGTAGAAGTTCCGATTTATCGTAATCCTGCTCAGGGTGTGGTTAATGAGTCTGATATCGTCGGCAAGGCGGTGACAGGGCAGCGTTTTGTGTGTACCGGGCGGGCTGGTGACTGGTATAAAGTGTGGCTCACCAATGGTACGACGGCGACCGAAGGATGGTTGCTGGGGAATCATCTTATTGGGTATCATTTGAATTTTGCCGCTGACATTGGGGAGTGGCAACTGTATGATTAACAGAGATTCGGTGCCCGGTTGCAGGTGGCTGTGGCTTGAAAAAATCCCAGTTAACCGGGGTGTTGTTGGTGTCATTGTGGCTGGGATCCAGGGGATTGTTATGGTAATCCGTTATGGACTTCTGCGATTCCCGGGGGCATCGTCAGGTTGTAGTAATTCTAGAATATGTCAAAGGCGGGTTCGAATGATGCGCAGGGGTGTGGTCAGATTAGCGGTTTTTGTTTTGGTCGGCAGCGTCTGGGCTTCGATGGCCGTGGGTCAGGCGGTGGTTGAAATCGTATCACGACCTGACGGCCTGATTCCGGGTGGGGAAGCGAAGATTTCGTATCGAATCACCAAGTCTGCAAGTGAGCCTGAAAAGCGGATTGTGGTGCGTGTGGATTTGCATAATGCGGATACGGATGAGAAGGTTAGTGAGGCGATTTTAGATAATGACGGGCAGGGATATAAGGGTGAGGTCGTTAATTTAGCGGCGGATGTACCTGTACCGGCAGATGCGGCGGGTGCTTATTATTTTAAGATCACGGCGGCACCGTGGAGTTTTAACCGTGCTATCGTGGAACGGATGAAGTCGTATCCGACGGATGGTACTTTCACTTACAGGTGGACGACGGGCTATGGTGTGACGCGGGATGTCGTATATAAGGGTAGCGTTGTTGCCCCATCGGATAATGACAATACATGTTATTGCAGCGGGCTGGCTTTTGAAGTGTTTGTATTGGCGTGGAATGATTATAACGCCCGGTATGGGCACACTCAAATTGGGGATATCCCCAATGCGTCGACGATGCAGACGTTTCGACGGGTATGGTACGGCAATTTTCCTGAAACGGAAAAGCTGGCTACGCGGGCTATTCCCGAATGGGGAGCGGGGGTGGAAATTACGGATTGGGAAGAGGCGCAGGAGGGAGATTTTGTTCAGCTCTGGCGGCATAGCAGTACTGGGCATAACCCGGTGTTTGTGAACTGGATCAGAAATAACAGAAACCAGATTACCGGGGTGAGATACTGGGGTTCGCAGGGATCGTCGGATGGGATTGGGTTTGGGAGAGAAAGCTTTGGGGAGACGCGGAATATGGATCGGGACCGCTTTTACCTGGCCCGCAGTGCAAAGCCGCGGGACGAAGCGGATTACGACTGGGCGCTGGGCGTCAGGACGACAAAGGGGCAGCCGAGTCTTGTAAATTCAGCGGTGGGGAATTGGGCTTATTATGAGTAGGGGGTGGCGAGGTTCGGCGCAGTCCTAATATGATCTTAAAGATTAAAGGGGACTGTCGTTGAGATGAGCAGGCCAACTGGTTGAGTGGTTCGCAGGTCCGCCAAAACGTTGCTTCTCAAATAGTTTCCTTTTGTACTGGTCGTCTCGATTTCATACATTTCCCCAAAGTGGGAGTCGGACGTGTTAGGATAATTTTCGAACCAGGCGTCACTAAAATCAGGGCGAAATTCATAAACAGCCAGAAATTTTCCGTAATTATAATTTATAGGAATGCGGTGTTCGCTAAGGCTTGGAGAGAGAGTTTTGTAATCTTCCCACGTGATTGTAACCAGGTAAAGAACTGGGGGTGGACCGTCCATTAACGCAAAACCGGAGTTGTGTCTTATGGCTTCGATCTTGAAGGATTCCGGGAGACTCTCCACGTTGAAAATTCGCTGCATGTCCAGGTAATCTCTGGTCATGACGAAACGCCTTGCGGCGATTCGATTTGTTGGCAGGCATCCAAAAAAATGTCCGCTGGCCACTGCTATAAGGCACCAGAAAGATGCTTTGACTAGCACGCTGGATCTGATTGCCTTGCAGGCAGTGTAAATCATGCTTTAAGTGAGCATAAGGCAAATTATTGTCAATTCATTTTGGCCCGGGCGGAAGATTAGCTACTGGCTGAAAAGTTGCGGGCAGGATTCTATGGTGTGGATCAGGGTGGGGGAGAAGGGACGTGTTTGGAGTTGGATTTCTTGTTGCCAGCGGGCGGGAGTGCACCAATCGGTTGCTATAATTTCTGCGGGATCCGGGTGGATTTGGGCGTTTGTGGTTGCTGTATATACGGTAATGAATTCGTGGTCTGTTTGGGGGCTTGCGGTTAGTTTTGCGATTTCAGTTATGTCGGTAAGGTGAATGCCAAGCTCTTCGTTGGCTTCACGAATGGCGCAGTCGCGATATTTTTCGCCGGGGCCCAGGTGGCCGCCGACGCATTCCCAGTGGAGGGGATACATATCTTTTTGAGGGCTGCGCTGTTGAAGGAGCAGCTGACCGTCGGGGCGGAAAATGAAGAGGTGGATGGCGCGATGAAGGAGGTGATCGCGGTGGATAATATCGCGGCGCTCTGCACCGATTTCGTTGTCTCTGGAGTCTACTACGGCGAGGAGTTCGGCGGGGTTTGTGTGGTTGGGGTCGGGAGTTGTCATGGGTTAGAGGATTATTAAATTAAATGGGGGCAGAAATGCGAAGACGCAAAGAGGGGACTGGCCACCGGGCGTTTGCCTGGCGATGAAGTATGCCTCTTTGCGTCTCGGCTATTTATCTGTTTTTCAGACAGCGCGGGGGAGTTTGCGATAGCGGGCGCGGCGGTTTGCGAAGGCGGCGTCGCCGAGTTCTTTGCGGCGGGCTTGTTCGTATTGTTCGTAGTTGCCTTCAAACCAGCGCACTTTGGCGTCGCCTTCGAAGGCGAGGGTGTGAGTGCTGATCCGGTTGAGGAAGAATCGATCGTGGCTGATGACCATTACACAGCCGCTAAAGCCGGAGATGGCGTCTTCTAGCATGCGGAGGCTGTTGACGTCGAGGTCGTTGGATGGTTCGTCCAGAAGGATTACGTTTCCGCCGCTTTTGAGGAGTTTGGCGAGGTGGACGCGGTTGCGTTCTCCGCCGGAGAGGTTTTTGACGAGCTTTTGCTGGTCGCTGCCTTTAAAATTGAACTGAGAAACATAGCTGCGAGCGGGGATGGAGCGGTTGCCGAACTCGATGTCGTCGCGGCCTTCGCTGATTTCGTCGAAGACGGATTTATCGCCTGCGAGGCTGTCACGGTGCTGATCGACGTAGGCGAGGCGGACGGTGGTGCCGACGGTGATTTCACCGGAGTCTGGTTGCTCCTGGCCGGTGATCATGCGGAACAGGGTGGTTTTACCTGTTCCGTTTGGTCCGATGATTCCGACGACGGCGCCTTTTGGCAGGTTGAAGGTGAGGTCTTTGATGAGGTCGACGCCGTTGAAGCCTTTGGTGATGTCTTTGACTTCGATGGTTTGATCGCCGAGATGTTCTGCGGGGGCGATGCGGAAGCCTACTTCTTCGCCTTCACTTTCGGCGCGTTCGCGGGCTACAAGGCGTTCAAAGTCTGACAAGCGGCTGCGGCTGAGTTCCTGGTGTTCGGCGGAGTTCATGCGGATCCACTTGAGTTCGGACTCGAGGGATTTGCGGCGGGGGCTGGCTTTCTTTTCCTGCTGGGTCAGACGTTCAAGTTTCTGTTCGATCCAGGAGGAGTAGTTGCCTTCGAATGGGATACCCTGGCCTGCGTCGAGTTCGAGGATCCATTTGGTGATGTTGTCGAGGAAGTAACGGTCGTGGGTCACGATGATTACGGTGCCGGGATATTCGACGAGCTGCTGTTCGAGCCAGGAGATGGTTTCGGCGTCGAGGTGGTTGGTGGGTTCGTCCAGTAGGAGCATGTCAGGTTGCTCCAAGAGGGCCTTTGCGAGAGCGACACGGCGGCGCTCGCCACCGGAAAGCTTTGTTACGTCCATTTCGTCTGGCGGGAGTACGAGGGCGTTGCTGGCTACGGCGAGTTTTTGGTCGAGATTCCAGCCGTCGACGGCTTCGATTTTGTCTTGGAGCTGGGCCATTTTGTCGAGGGCTTTCTCCATGTCGTCGCCTTCGAGTTCGCCTACTTTGTTTGCGATTTCTTCGTATTCTTTGAGGATGCGGACAGTTTCGGCGAATGCCATTTCGAGGTTTTCGCGTACATTCTTTGTCTCGTCGAGGCGGGGCTCCTGAGGGACGTAGCCTACGCGGACGCCTTTGAGGGGTTCGGCTGTGCCGTCGTAGTCTTTGTCTACACCGGCCATGATGCGGAGCAGGGTTGATTTTCCTGAGCCGTTGTCGCCGACGATGCCGATTTTTGCGCCGGGATAGAAGGACAGGTTGATGTTTTTGAGGACCTGTTTCTGGCCGTAGCTTTTATTGAGACGATGAATGTGAAAGACGAATTCTGCCATGGTATCCTAGGGTCTGGTTTTAGTGGGAAGAAGAGCGTATATGCGGCGCGGTGCTGCTGCGAGCGCATTTGCCCGAGGTTTGTGTACAGTCAGTTGATAAATTTGTGCTTTAGGGGAAGGAGGCGGGCGGAATTTCCGGCGGTTGTTGTGCTAAAGTGATTTGGCAACAGCAATGCTATAACAGGAGGACTGCCCCATGGCGCCGCGTCACAGAAAGTTGATTACCCGGGTTTATCCGGAGGGATATGATGCTTTGAAGGTACTGAGCGATTTTTCGGCGAACAGTGGCCTGGACAAGACTTTGCAGGAGTTGATCAAGCTGAGGGCGTCGCAGTTGAATGGCTGTGTTTATTGCCTTGATTTGCATTTGGCGGATGCGCGGAAGATGGGGTTTAGTGATCAGCGGTTGTTTACGTTGACGGCTTGGCATGACTCTCCGTTTTTTTCAGAAGAGGAAAAGGCTGTTTTGGCGTTGACGGATGCGATGACGCTGGTGGCTGAGGAGGGGGTTCCGGATGAGATTTATGAGGATGCTCTGGAGCAGCTAGGGGAAGAGGATCTTGCTAAAGCGATGATGGCGATTTGCGTGATTAACAGTTGGAACCGGCTGATGATTGCTACGGATGCGCCGCCGGCGAGCTTTCAGAAGGCGGGTCAGGGCAGCAGGCCGAAATCTGTGCGGGGACATTGAGTTTAACCTGTATATGTTAGCCAGTACGTTTTGCGATTTTTGTGTTGTTGTCTGATACTGCTGGAGGGGTGGATGCTCCGTCCCAATTAAAGCAGTTGTTGCGGCAATATTGGGGCTTTGATTCGTTCCGGCCGGAGCAGGAGGCGGCTATTGTGTCGATTGACCGCGGCCGGGATACGCTGGTGGTGCTGCCGACGGGGGGCGGGAAGTCTCTTTGTTATCAATTGCCGGCGCTGTCCAGGGGGCGGGCACTGGTGGTTTCTCCGCTGATTTCGTTGATGCAGGACCAGGTGAACGCGCTGCATCAACTGGGGATTTCAGCGGAGTATGTTAACAGCACGGTTTCTGCGGAGAAGGCCCGGGAGGTTTTTTCTCGTTGGGTGCAGGGGGATTTGGCGCTGTTGTATGTGGCGCCGGAGCGACTGCTGACGGATTGGATGTTGTCGTTTGTGAGTAATCATCCGCCGGCGTTTTTCGCGATTGATGAGGCGCATTGTATCAGCCAGTGGGGGCATGATTTTCGTCCGGAGTATCGGCGGCTGGCGACATTGCGGGAGCGATTTCCGGCGGTGCCGATTTGTGCACTGACGGCTACGGCGACGGAGAAGGTTCGGCGGGATATTGCAGAGCAGGCGCAGTTGCGGGATCCAGCGGTGATTGTGGGTGATTTTGATCGCCCGAATCTGCACTACAGGGTGGAGCAGAGGCGGTCGCGGCGGGAGCAGATTGAGGAGATTCTGCGGGCTCATGAGGGCAAGGGGGGAATTGTTTATTGTCTTTCGCGGAAGGATACGGAGTCGCTGGCGACGTTTCTGGCCGGTCGGGGTTTCAGCGTTGCAGCGTATCATGCGGGGCTGGACGGGACGACGCGGGCGCGGGTTCAGGAGGCGTTTACTGCTGAGAGGCTGGACGCGGTGATTGCGACGGTGGCATTTGGTATGGGGATTGACCGGTCGAATGTGCGGTTTGTGATTCATTCGGCGATGCCGGCGAGTATTGAGCATTATCAGCAGGAGACGGGGCGCGCGGGGCGGGATGGTTTGCCGGCGGAGTGTGTGCTTCTGTATTCGTATGGCGACCGGGGAAAGTGGGAGTCATTGTTTGAGAATGACCCGGCCAGTATTGATGAGGTGAATGATGAAAAGTATGTCCGGCTGAGAGAGATGCAAAGCTTTGCTTCGTCTACGCGGTGTCGGCATGCATTGCTGGTGGAGTATTTCGGGCAGAAGTGGAAGGGAGGAGGTTGTGGGAATTGTGATAACTGCACGGATACGACTCCGGCGGAGGTGCATCCGGAGAGCACGGTTATCGCGCAGAAGATTTTGTCTTGTGTGATTCGGCTTCAGGAGCGGTTTGGAATAAACTATGTGGTGCGAGTGCTGCGGGGGGAGGGGGCTCATGTGCAGCCTGAGCACCAGGAACTTTCGACTTTTAATTTGATGGCGGAATATTCGGCGGATCAGCTTAAGCGCTGGATTGAGGAATGTTTAATTTTAGGACTGCTGTCGCGAACGACGGGGGATTACCCTGTTTTGAAGGTGACGACCGGGGGGTGGGAGGTTTTGAGGGGGCAGAAGGAAACGGGCCTGAGTGTCGCGGTGAAGCAGAAGAAGCGGGAATCTCGAAGTGAGCGGATTAGAAAACATGGCGCTCATGCCTCGCTGGATTTGCCGCCGGAGCAGCTTCGATTGTTTGAGATGCTGAAGGAAATGCGTCGGGGGCTGGCGCAGGAGCGGAAGGTGCCGGCTTATATGATTTTGCATGATTCGACGATTTTGGCGGTTGTGGAAGCTCAGCCGATGAGTGAGGAAGGGTTGAGCCGGGTTTCGGGGATCGGGAGGCGAAAGCTTGAGGCGATCGGGGAGGATATTCTGGAGGTTATGCATGAGTGGGCTGAGGAGTAATTGGGTGGGATTTTGAGGTAAGGATTTAAGCTTTGGCTTACGCTTTGCTTTATAGAGATAAGTGTAGCGGATTTGCTTTCCCATCATGACGTCTTCTTTCGCTGCGAATTAAAGCTTATCAGGAGAAGACATTATGGCTATAGACAGTTATACGACTGAACCGGAAAGGGTTCGGCATTCTGAAGGTGTGGTAGCGCGTACGATTGAGGATCAAACTGCGCGTTTGCCCAGTGATACTTTTCTCTGGGCTGCAGTAGGATCTGGAGCGGTTTCCCTGATGTTTCATGCGGCAGGCGACTGGAAGCGGGGCTTGTTTGTGGGACAGTGGGTTGCGCCGTTTCTGATTCTTGGAGTTTATAATAAGATTGTTAAGACGGAAGGTTCTGATCGAATTCATCGCGATTAGGATGGCCTTTGGTCAAACTTATTGGGCGGCGAGCTGCGGTTCGCCGCCTTTTGTTGTTAGATGACTTTCTGGAGATGCGGTACAGAGATTTGATGGTTCTTTTTACTGTTGCGCCTTGATTTGACGAGTAACTAATTTTAATGGATAACGGTTTAAGGTGATAATCGT
>CAYUGQ010000079.1:0-13035 GCA_964444305.1 uncultured Candidatus Sumerlaeota bacterium | reverse complement strand
AGCCGTATCGGAAGGTGCGGCTGGATCACCTCCTTTCTAGGGAGACCTGAGATGTCTTGGTCGAGTTTGCGAGTGGGATCGCAAACTCATCATCTGAGTCATTCACTCGATAATGAGTGTTAATCTCTATCCCAAGGTCGAACCAAGTCTTGGTCGACAAAGGTCGTAAACTCTGCTTTTCTGTCTAGTTTTCAGGGAATAACCCGCTCATCATGAGAACCCGCCGTGACGGCGAGTGTGCAGGTAACCCCAGCACCGGTTCCTCAGTTTGAAGCCTCCAGGTCTTTTGATCTGGAGGCTTTTTCTGTTTGGGGTTGACGCCTGATGTCTTGTGTAGTGGTTGTAAATGGATCCACCTTTGATTTCTGCTTCGGGTGGTTGAGATTCCCCTGGTGTTCGCGGGTGCGAAGGGCTTTAATGCGATGACTACTGAACAAGCCGATGAAAAAAAGCCAGGCCGGTATTTTGTACTTTTGAGTTCTCCTGAGGGGCTGTTGCGCCTGGCCGGCGTGGGGCTGGCCGGGGTTTTGGTGTTTGGAGCTTTGGCTGTTTTAATTCCCGACGAGCAGCAGCGTAACCTGTTTATTGGGGCGGCATGTTCGTGGCTTGCTTTGTCTGCTTCATCAGTAGGAGCCTGGCTTTATAAAAGGTATTGTTGCGAAGAGAATGGCCAACAAGCTGGGGTGGAGCGGGGGCGGTGGCTTCTTACAGCGGGCACAATTGGCCTGGTAGCTCTCGGGGCTGCAGTGGGTTTCTGGTCCGTTTTGCATTTCCAGGGGTTCAGTACGGAGTCAATTGCGGATCTGTTTGGTAAGAGTGGCCGTACCGTTCTTGTGTCTTGCCTGGTCGCACTGGCGATTCTGAAAGTTTATGCCCGGCTGACTCGCGATTAGTACGGCGGTAATGTTGCAGCTTTTCAGTGCTGTTTTATTTTTTTGAGCGCTTTTTGCTGCGAGAGCGCTTGCGCTTGTTTACGCGGAGGCCGTCTTCGGCTACTACAACTTCTCTTTTTACGACTTTGCTTTGAGGCGATCCATCGGGGCCGACTTCGATTTCGCGTTCTTCACGGACGATCAGGAGGCGTTTTTTTTCGAGGTATCGCATGTTTTCAATGAGGACTAGCATGCCGATCCCGATAATTGCGACCAGGGGAAGGGTTGCGCGGGCTTCTAATCGCTGGAGGACATAGGCGGTTACGCCGAAATAGGCGGTTAGATAATAAAACATCAGAACGACGCGGCGCTCTGTGAAGCCGAGGGCGAGAAATCGGTGGTGAAGATGGCGCCGGTCGGCGCGAAAGGGATGCTTGCCCTGTAGAATTCGACGGGTGAAGGCAAAGATGGTTTCAAACAAGGGGACGCCCACGGCAAGCATGGGAATAATTAATGCGAGAAGAGCCGGGGCTTTGGTGCTTGAAAGGAGGGTGATGGATGCGAGCATGAATCCCAGGAGCATGCTGCCGGCATCGCCCATGAAAATGGTGGCCGGGCTGAAGTTGAAGGGGAGGAATCCGAGGCATGCTCCGAGAAGGACGACGCACAGCAGCAGTGGCAGCATCATGTCGAGGTCGAAGGCTACGGCTCCCAGGGTAATTGCTGATATGGCGACGATGCCGGCGGCGAGACCATCCATGCCGTCGATCATGTTGATTCCATTGATGAGGAGACCATACCAGAGCATGGTTCCGGCTATGCTTAAGCCGGTCCAGATCATGACTTCGTCGCCGAAGGGATTGCTGAGGCGTTCGATTCGAAAGCCGTAATAGTACATGATCCCGCCGATGGCGAGTTGGGCGGCGAGTTTTATGACGGGGCGCATGTCGAGGATATCGTCGGCGGCTCCTACGGCAACGATGGCAGTGGCACCTATGATGAGTCCGATGAAGGAGTTCACGTTGGTGATCATTTCAGGGAATGAGCAAAAGGCGACTACGAGGCCGGCGATTACGGCAGCCCACATGGCGAGACCGCCTTCGTAAGCGACGGGGCGGCCGTGGGCTTTTCGCCCACCTTCGGTGGGTATGTCCATAACGCCGAGGCGTCGCATAATCCCGCGGACGATCCATGTCGCGATAAATCCTACGCTAACGGTGATGGCGAGCAGTTTGAGTATGTTTAGCAGGAGGGTCATTTGTTGTGGAAATATGATTTATGCACTGCTCTTTTGATGCGCAACACCTATAGCTTTTTTGTGCGCTTTTTCTCCTGAAGCTTCTGCCATGCTTTGAGCCGGCGATTAATGGGGGCGGCTACGCGGCGGTTTAGTTCATTGGCGCGGTCTTTTACGGGCAGATCTGCCGGGAGGTCTGCGGGGTAGACGGGCGCATGATATTTGATGTTCATGGGAACAAACAGGCGAGGGAGGGAGCGACCCATGGGCCAGGCTTCGTAGGAGCCGAGGATTGTTACGGGTACGATCGCTGCTCCGGTTTGGGCGGCGAGGCGGGCCGGTCCTTGTTCAAAGGGCAGCAGTTCTCCGGATTCGCTGCGGACTCCCTCGGGAAATATTATGACAGCTTCGCCGTTTCGAAGGATTCTAAGGGTTTGGGCAATGGCGCTGCGGTCTGCTGATTTTAATTTTACGGGATAAGCGCCGTAGCCAATGAGGATTTTCCTTAAAACGGGGATGCGGAACAGGGCGTCCCAGGCCATGAATCGCACGCGGTGTTTTATGCCTACGGCTATGATGGGCGGGTCATAAAATGAGACGTGATTTGGCGCGATGATCATTGGGCCTTGTTCAGGAATGTTGTTCTGAGCCCGGAATCGAATGCAGTGGAACAGTCGAAACCATGTGTAATTGATGAGCCGGGCGCCTTCATATTTCCAGTCGGTGGAAAGGGGATGGGCGGAGTCGGCGAGTAATTCTTCGTTGGACAGCTCTTTTACTTCAGTCATATCTTGGCGAAAGCCAACCTTTAATAATCGTGATGCCCGAGGGTGCAGGGCGGTGGGTCAATGTCACGAAATGATTGATCGTGGTAAAAATGCATTGAGAAGTGTGTTTTTCAACTACAGTGTACATTTCCAGATGCTGAAACTCACATGACGGAGAAGATGTTGTGCCGCTAACTTTTAAAATTGTAGCTTCGGGAAAACCTGCCTGGAATGACGGCTTGCTGGTATTGATTCAGCAAGAAGACAGACTCCTTGGGGGAGAGGGTATTGTGGAGGGCACGCCGGAGTTGGCGGCGGCTCGAGACCAATTTTTGTCAAATCCCTCGCAAGAAGTTGCGGCTTTTATTCCGAACGGCAAGAAGGTCAAGTCTGCTGTGATGTTTTCTACGTCGCAGGTTAAGTATCAGACGCCGGCGAATTCGTTCCGGATTCTGGCGAGTCGTGCGGCGGGTTTTGCGAAGAAGCATAAAACGGACAACGTGACGTTTGCCTTGGATCAGGCGGAGCCTGAGGTGATTGAGCAGATTTTGCAGGGACTAACCACCGGAGCTTATTCTTATACGAAATATAAGTCGGGCGATAGCGAGAAAAACAAGCTGGCGGTGTCGGTGGTCGTTGATGCCGGTCAGGTGAAGGCAGCTCAGGGGATTGTAAAGCGGGAAGAGATGATTGCCGGCGGGGTGGATTTGGCGCGGGACCTTGTTAATGAAATTCCGACAGAGCTTTATCCGGAGACGCTGGCGAAGCAGGCAAAGGCGGAGATTTCGAAGGCTGGTCTGCAGGTTACGGTTTTTGATGAGAAACGGCTGGCGAAAGAAAATTTTAATGGGGTATTGACGGTCGGGCGGGGAAGCAAGCGTCCTCCGCGGCTGATGGTGATGTCGTATAAGCCGGCTAAGGCGAAGTCTGACATCCACCTGGCGCTGGTGGGTAAGGCGGTTACGTTTGATACTGGGGGGCATTCTCTGAAGCCTGCGAAAAGTATGTGGGAGATGAAGGGGGATATGGCAGGTGGTGCGGCGGTGATTGGCGCGATGAAGGTGATTGGTCAACTGAAGCCGGGTATTCGGGTGACGGGTGTGGTGCCGAGTGCGCAGAATGCTATTGGGCCTGATGCGGTTTTGCCGGGGGATATTATCCGGTCGCGGTCGGGGAAGACGGTGCATGTGGATAACACGGATGCTGAGGGGCGGCTGATCCTGATGGATGCGCTGCATTATGCGCAGGAGATTGGGGCGACTCATATTATTGATGTGGCGACGCTGACCGGGAGTATTGTGCGGGCACTGGGGGATGCGCTGAGTGGTTTGTTTGCCAACGATGATGAGCTGGCACAGGTGATTCTGGAGTCTGGTGAGGCTACGGGTGAGGAATACTGGCGGATGCCGCTGGTGAAGCAGTATCGCGCGTCCCTGGATCATCCGGTGGCGGACCTTGATAACGTGGGGAAATCACCTAATGCGGGCTCGATTACGGCGGCGCTTTTTCTGCAGGAGTTTGTTTCGGATGATGTGAAATGGGCTCACCTGGATATTGCGGCGTGTGGTCTTTATACGGCGGCGCAGCGGTGCTTTGCTCCGGGAGCGACGGGGTTTGCGGTTCGGACGCTGGCTGAGGTGGCTGCTCGCCTTACTGACAAAAAATAGATTGTAGTTAATCCATCATGAAACCGATTTTTGCCAGCTTTACGCCGGGTGAAAGCCGCATCATTGTCTTTGTGTTTGTCACGCTGGCGATTGGTTGTGGGATAGTAGAATGGAAACAGGTTAGTCAGTCGCGTCTTGTGTTTCAGGCGGATGATCGGCCACAGCCTGTGGTGTCGTCCGGTGCATTTGCGGCGGTGCCGGAGGGCTTGGATCCGACGACGGGCTTGGTTGATGTGAATGTGGCGGATGATGAATTGCTTCAGACTTTGCCGGGGGTGGGGCCGTCTACGGCGGCTGCTATCCGGGAGCATCGTGAGATGCATGGGGCATTTGCCGGGGTGGATGATCTGGACAAGGTGCCGGGAATTGGGCCTTCGAAAATTGCGCGTCTGGCGCCGCGGATTACATTCGGTACTGCTGCGGGGGCGGTCGCGCCGGTTGCACCTGCGGTGCCTGTTAATGGTATGGCCATGGGTGGTGGCGGGGGTGCGGGTTTGCCCGGTATGGCTGCGCCTGTTGAGGCCGCGAGCGGGAATGGTCGAATCAATATTAACACGGCAGGGGAGGCTGAGCTGCAACGGCTGAATGGAGTTGGACCGGCTCTGGCGCGGCGGATTATTGAGGACCGGCAGCAGCGGGGAGCTTTTCGGAGTCCGGCGGATCTGGATCGCGTGCGGGGGATTGGCCAGAGTATATTAACGAAAAATGCGCACCTGATTTCGGTTCAGTGACTGATCAAGTGCGCATTAATTTTGCGGTTTAAGCTGAGAGCGACTAAGTCGTTTACTCGTTTTCGTTGAGGAAAGCAGCCGCGGCCTGTACGCCTGAGCCGTGATCGAACTTGTGACCAAGCTCGGCCAGGGTGGATTCGACCGCCTGGATGATGGTGAGGGCGTCGTATTTGTTGTAGTAGCCGAGGGTGGCGAAGCGGAAGATTTTGCCTTTCAGGTGATCCTGACCACCGGCGATGATCATCCCGTGTTTTTCGCGGAGGATTTTTACGATTTTTCCGCCTTCTATCCCTTCAGGGACGGACACAGTGGTGACGGTGTTGGCGGGGGCCTGCGAGAACAACTGACAACCGATGGCTTCCATTGCGCGGCGGCTTGCTTCAGCCAGGCGCGTGTGACGCTTCCAGACGTTTTCCATGCCTTCTTCGATAAGCATATTCGTGGCGGCTTCCGCACCGTAGATGAGGTTGACGGGGCCAGTGAAGGGGGTCGTGTTGCCGTCGATGGATTTCAGGTATTTCTTTAGAGAGAAATAAAACTGAGGAGTTTTGCTGTTGGCGATGGCAGCTTTTGCTTTGTCGTTAACAGAGACGAAAGCGAGGCCCGGGGGGCACATGAGACCTTTCTGGCTGCTTGTGACGACGATGTCCACGCCCCATTCATCGGTACGCAACTCGTCGGCGGCGAGACCGCTGATTGCGTCGACTATAAGGACTGTGTCGGTGTCGCGAGTCAGGGCGGCGACTGCTTTTACGTCGGAAAGGGTGCCGGCGCTGGTTTCGCACAGGGTGAGATAGACGGCTTTTGTGTCGGGGTTATTCTTGAGGAAATCGGCGATATAGTTAACATCAGGTGCGGTACCCCACTCGTGTTCGTAGCGGTGAGGTTTCAGGCCGAAAGCCTCCGCCATAAGCCCCCATCGCTGGCCGAACTTTCCGCCTTCGACGCTGAGAACTTTGTCGCCGGGATTGGCTGTGCTGGTGAGGGCTGCCTCGAAGCCGCCGGTGCCGGAAGATGCGATGGTCAGAACAGGATTTTTGGTTTGAAAAACTTCTTTGAGATTTTCGCTAACCTTGGCAAAGATTGGATCGAACAGAGGAGAGCGATGGTGTACTGTTGGTTTGCTGATGGCAGCAAGAACCTGGGGTGGGACCTGAACGGGTCCTGGAGCAAAAATATAGCTTTTCGAGGCCACGGTGTTCCTTTCGGGGGCTGAAAATTAATCTAATTAAAGCGTGGCTATGCCACTTGTTTTGTTAGCATAATGGGGGCGGTGTTGTTCACAGGCAAAATTGAAGAAGTGGTTTCGATGGGCGTGATTATTGAATGGGTGGGGGAGAAGTGATGGCGTTATCAGGCAAGGTCGCCTTCTGGATTTTCGTTGTCGTATTGTTCCGGGGAATTTGATTTTTGCATACCACAGTGTTCGCAGTAGGGGAGGAGGGAGTGGCGGACGCTGGTGCAATGTTCGCATTTTTCGTAGAGCTTTTCGCCGCAGGATGGGCAGGAGTAGGGTTTAAGTTCGCCGGGGTTGTCTGCGGCGGGGAGTTCTATTGTGCGGGGCGCGCGTTTTCGGTTTAGGCCGAGGCGATTTAGCAGGTTCTGTTGGATTGGAAAGGTGCAGGTAGGGCAGGTCTGATTGGTGTAGGCTTCCCGGTTTCGCTTAAGTATGGTGTCCGGGTTTGGCCGAACCATCATGCGGACGAGGTAAATCATCAGCGCCACCACGGCGACTATGAGGCCGAGAAGGGCGATGTATTTGAAGTAGCGCGAGGGAAAATACTCGTGGACAACGGACATCATTTTAAGAAACAGGCTGATGCCGAATGGATAGACGAGGACGCCGTAGGCGGAATTCCGCTTTTTTAATATCAGCCAAATGGCGATGAGGAAGAGGGGCACGAGCAAACTTAGCTGAATGACGGCAGATTTGATTTCTGCTTTTTCGTATTGGGCGCGGTACTCGTTTTGCACTTGTCGCCGTGCTGGTTCGAGCTGGTCGTCGACGGCGGACATTTCATCGGCGAGGCGGCGTCTTTCAGCGGTCAGTTCGACTACTTCCTGGTTCAGTTCCTGGTATTTGGTCTGATTATCGAGGAAAAGCCTCTGACTTTGGGCAATGGCTTCCTGCTCGGCCGGGGACAGGGTTATGTTTTTGTCGGCCAGGGCTTTCTGGTTTTCGAGAAGCTGGTTCATGGTATCGCGGGTGCTGCTGGTGCTGTCGCGCAACAGCCTCTGGCTTTGTTCGAGATCAGAGATTTTCCGTGTGACCATGTCGCTTTGATCACGCAGTTCGGACAGACGGGTTTCCAGCGTCGGGTCGACTATGGATTTTTCGATTTCGGCGCGATCAGGTCGGTTTACGGTGGCGATGTCGCTTAAGAGGAAGGACCATAGCCACATGAGCAGGAAGGTCAGTATGACGGCTGCGAAATATAGAAGAAAGCGGATGGACTTAGGTGCGGTGTGCTTTGAAGAGGGGGAGGGGTTGGTCGGGTGCATGATGGTCTCTGAAATTGGATTGGAGTTAATTAAAACTCATTAGCCTCCTTGCGTCGAAAGCAACGAAAAGCGGAAAGAACTATTCTGCTGTCTGAAGTTTCCTGGTTTTCAGCAGATGGTTCAGGCGGAACCAGGCTTCTTTGGCGTAGTAGGGAGCGGTGCCTGCTGCGGCGGCATTTTTTATGGTGCGGAAGATCCATGCAGGGCGGCGATACATGCGAAAGAGGGCTTTGCGACGCCACTCGGTTAATTCCTGGCTGCTGAGTTCGTATGTGCGTACGGCGGCTTCCGCATAGCTGCCGCTTTCGGGGTCGGCGACTTCGAAGAGGCCGTCTCGAAGGACAATGTCATAGTACTCAGTGCCGGGAAGAGGGTAGGCGATGTTGAAATCGAAGAAGTCGGTGTCTAGGGATTTCACAAAGTGGAAGGTTTCTTCGAGGGTTTCAGATGTTTCCCAAGGCATGCCGATGACGAAGAATCCATGCACTTGGAGGCCGTTGCGGCGGCAGACACGGACGGCGTCGTAGGCTTTATCAACGCGGGCCCCTTTTTTCATGTTGTCGAGCATCTGCTGATTGCCGTGTTCAAAGCCGAAGGCGACGACCCAGCAACCAGCCTTGCGCATCCACTGGGCGCGCTCGTCATCGATGGTGTCGACGCGGCTGTTGCAGCCCCAGTGGACGTCGAGACCACGGTGGAGAATTTCTTTGCAGAGCTCGATTACCCATTTTTTGTGGAGGGTGAAGGTGTCTCCGTGGAAAAGAAAATCGCGAATGCCGTACTTTTCGACGCATTCCTGGATTTCGTCGACGACGCTCATGACGCTGCGTTCGCGGACTTTGAAATCATAAAGGGTGCCTGCGGGACAGAAGATGCATTTTGAGGGGCAGCCGCGCTGGGCATAGATCGCGGTGATTTTTCGACCGTTCTCAGGGCTGCGGTATAATGAATTGTCGAAGAGATCCCGGGCGGGGAGGGGGAGCGTGTCGAGGTCGGGGATAAAGGGTAATTGCGGGTTTCGGTGGGGCACGCCGTTATCGTCGCGCCATGCGATGTTGCCGATCTGGGCGAGAGGGTGCCCCTGAACGAGGGCTTCCATGACTGGCTCTGGTTCGCCATCGAGAACGACATCGAGCTGGGCGTTTTCTTGCAGAACTTTTTCGGCTTGGACAGCTACGGCTTCGCCTTTGATCACGGTGCGAACGCCGGGGAAAAGCTCACGGGCGATGGCGAATGCTTCAAGGTCTTCATCCATGGTGTGGACGGTGGTGTTAAGAAGGATCAGATCGGGCTGAAACGCCTGGATGTCTTTGATATAATCATGGCGGGTGGCATTGACGGTGGGATAATCTTTCAGCATGACTTCCGCGCCGTGGTTACGGGCGATGGAGGCAAGAACTCCCAGTTCGATCGGTGGGAAAACGACGCGCACTGTCTGGTCTTCCACCTTGGACTGACAGCGGTCGTCCCGGCGGTAGAGCCCTGAGGGCGGATTCATTAGAAATACGCGTTTTAACATCATATCAAATCCCCGGTCAGGCATGGTTTGCCTGCTGACTATATAGTATAGGCCAAGTTGTCAAATATTGCGTCCGGGTGGGACGTAAGTCTGCGACGTCATGCAGGGCGGAGTGCCTTGCCGGGGGGGTGACTTCAGAGCTGGAAGGAGCCGGAGGTTCCTGACCATGGGTGGAAATTTGTAGTTAACTTACTTTTTAACCGGAACGGCCTGCTGGCGGAGCTTTTCTGCTTCGGCTGATTCCAAGGCGGTGAAGCGCAGGCGATATTTAAATTTGTTAAAGTAAATATTCTTGCCGTCGGCTTCGACTTCGCCGCGCTGGAAGTCGATGGTTTCGCTACGGAAATCATCCTTGGGCGGATAGAGGGGGCGGCCGTAGTCTGTATTAACTGTCAGGCGATAGTTATCCATGTTTCCGAAGAACCAGTCTCGCAGTTCTTTGCGCTGATCCTGGTCGAGGATGTCGGCGTAGTGAGTGATGTTAACTGCCATATCTGGGTCTGCGGGCAGCCAGCCGTAGGGTTCAACGTAAAACTCGCACCAGTCGTGCAGGTTCTGGCCGAAATCGGCGAAGGACTCCCAACCTGTGGCCCAGCGGGCCGGGATGCCGTTCATGCGGCACAGGGCGATAAAGAGCATTCCATGTTGGCCGCAGTCGCCAGCGCGACGTCCCGCCACATAGGCGCTGATGTTATCAATGGTGGAGTATTCCCGGGCGTATTGATAGATTGTGTTGTCCGCAATCCAGTCATAAATCCGGCGGGTCATTAACAGTGGATTGGTGTCGCCTTTGCGAATTTCATTACTGATTCGCTGGAGTTCGGGGGCGGAAAAGTCGATGTGGGGTTTGCGCTCGGCGGTGTAGAAAGCGTAATCTGGGGCGGATTTGTCATACGGAAGAACTTTTTCCGGATCGAGGTCGTTCACGCGGGCCCAGGTGCGATAGACAAAGCTGAGAGCGAATTCCGTTGCCTGGTCTTTTACCGCTGCTTTTTCCATATAAACGGTGCGATGGGGATATTGCGGCGGGGCGATGGTGGTGATGCTGGGGGTGGTTTCAAGGATGGCCAGATCAGACTGGTAGTATTGCTGATTTACAAAGGGCAGCCAGGCGCGTACAATTTTTCCTTCGGGGGCAGCGTTGGCTTCGACGGTCATGCGGTAATCCACGCGCCAATCTTGGGGCAAGACGAGGGTGAGGCTGGTCAGTTCGGATGCTTTTTTCGCCAGCTTCATCTGGTCATAAAGTTTCTTGTAGGATTGAACAGGGTCGTTTTTTTTGCGCCGTTCACGCAGGTCGGGAACGCTGAGGATGAGGTTTGATGCGCTGGTGTTAACGTAGAGTTTTTGGCCGTCAATGAGCTGGACGTCCAATTTTCCGTCGCGCTCATATTTGTCGAGTTCTTCAGCGGTGAAGGTGGTCAGGCGGTCTTGCAACTGGGTAATAAGGCGGTCGCGGGTGGTCTGATAATCGAGGCGGATTCGGCGCATTCGTTCGATTTCAAATTCGACAGAGCGCCGGGCGTCGTGCTGGGCTTCTTCGTTCTGTTCCAGCCAAGTCTGTAGCACGCGGGAAGCTTTTTCAAATTCGCCTTTGTCGCGAAGCTCAACTGCCTCTGAGATCACGCTTTCGTGGGATGAAGCCATAGCTGTAAATGTCATTATTAACGATGCCGCCAAAACCAAGAATTTTTTGCTGAAACCCATATCAACCCCAAGGTCCTTCCTTGTGACGTAGATGTCACGTGTACTGCCCAATCCGCAGTGGAGTTGGGGGCTTGTCAATATCTAGTCATTAAAAAATCGTTTTGCTGTGGGCTGGTCTTGAATTATTAGTCCTAAAGCGATTGATAGGTTTCAGGTTGCCTTGAGATTTGGCGATCGAGCGGTACTTACTAGAAGGATTTCGACGGATATGCTGAACTCGCGGATTGGTTTCATCGGTGCTGGTAATATGGCGCGGGCGATAATTGAGGGAATGTTGCGGAAGGGCCTGGTAAAGCCGGACCAGGTGGTGGTTTCGGATGTTAGTGCGGAACAAGTGGAGCGGCTGCGGGAGGCTACGCAGGTGGATGCGGCTGCATCGAACCGTGAGGTTGCCGGGGGGGCTGATATACTTATCATTGCGACAAAACCTCAGCATGTGACGACGGTGATGGAAGAGATTCGGCCGGAACTGGATCCGGTGCGGCATTTGATCATCAGCATTTGCGCGGGCGTGACTACGGGACGAATGGAGGCTGCGGCGGGGGTGGATCAGCTTTCTGTGATTCGGGTGATGCCGAATACTCCGGCGCTGATTGGGGCCGGATCTGCGGGGATTGCTGCCGGGGAAAATGTGTCGGAAGAGCAACTGGGCATCGCGCGGCAGATTTTTAATTCGGTTGGGCAGTCTGTTGTCTTACCGGAGGAAAAGCTGGATGCGGTGACGGGAGTGAGTGGGAGCGGGCCGGCTTATGTTTTCCGATTTATTGAACTTTTGATTGAGGCGGCGCAGAAACAGGGATTAACGGTAGAGGAAGCACGGGTGCTTGTGCCGCAGATGGTGCTTGGTGCGGCGCGTATGGCGGTGGAGGATGGGCGGTCGCTGGAGGAGTTGCGTCAGGCGGTGACTACGCCGGGAGGGACGACGGCTGCGGGGCTTGCGGCGTTGGAAAAAGGTGGTTTTGCGGAGCTGTTGGAAAGTTGCGTGGCCGCTGCGACGGCTCGAAGCAAGGAGCTGGCGGGGAGCTAAGGGCTTGTTGGGAATTGCCCGGCTGTCCGGGGCTAGCCGCGTTCGAGGATAATCAGATTCTCGATGGCGTTGCGGTTGCCGGGCTCTATTCGGAGGATTTCGTCGAACAGGCGTTTGCGCTCGCGCGGATCGGGGGTGAGTGAGGCTTTTAGTTCGAGGGCCGGAACGTAGTCTGGTTGCGCTGCGAGAACTTTGTCTACCCGGGCGGTGGCCTCTTCGTCGAAACCGAAGCTGTAGAGGATAGCTGCGGTTTCCAGGGTGACGTCGGGGGCGTGTTCGGAGAGCTGCTCGAGGCGCATGTAAAGGGGGATAATGATTTCGGGTATGAGGCCATGCTGGAGGATCAAGCGGCGCAAGATGTTGGGATTCCCGGTAAGGTGCAACCGCAGGATGAAGTTTGAGTAGGCGTTGCTTGATTGAGGAGAGCCGGCATAGCGCTGGGTGTGGTGAGCCAGGGCGTGGGGATCGTCGTTTGTTGTATTGTCTGCCGAGGAAGTGTTGGTTTCAGGATTCAATGAAGGCGTTATCCTCAACGATCGAGGCCGTAACGGATTCTGACTTTTTTCTCAATGGTTCCGAAGATCAAGCCATCCACGATCAGACCGACGGCGAGAATGGAGAGGATTGCGGCCAGCATCATGGAAACGTCGGTGAGGCTGCGGCCGGTTTCGAGAAGGCGACCAACGCCGAAAACGTCCTGGCGGATGAGTTCTGCGGCCATCAAGGCACGCCAGGCGAAAGTCCAGCCGAGTTTCAAGCCGCCGATGAGTTCGGGCAAAGCGGCGAAGAAAAGGATGTCTTTGGCAAAGACATAGCCACGGGCTCCCATGACGCGGCCCACTTTGAGATAGATCGGCGGGACATTTCGTATGGCGCCTTCGGTGGCTACGGCGATGCTGAAGAGGGCGCCGAGGATGAGCACGGCGAGAATGGCTCCTTCGCTAAGACCAAACCAGATGAGGGCCAGGGGAAGCCAGCAGATGCTGGGCAGGGACTGTAGCGACAG
>CAYUGQ010000078.1:0-13461 GCA_964444305.1 uncultured Candidatus Sumerlaeota bacterium | reverse complement strand
CTGAGATTGCTTTCGCAGTTTCTTCGTTAGCTGGGTCCGCCATAAATGAAACAACAGACGATGGCAGTGCCAGCAGACGAAGATACTGGCAGACCCTGCCTCTACTAACACCGATCTGCTTTGCCAGCGCACCATGTGTTTTTTCTGGCAGTGCTTCCAGTTGTTCCTGGAGTTTTAACGCTACTATAATCGGATTCTGCTTCCAAGCACTTCGGCGGCTTTTACCGGGCCAGTTTGCGGCTGGCTTTGAAACGGAGAAAACTAGGGCCCGGCCCTTACGGTGATAGTGCACTGTTTGCATATCCACCAGCCTGGGCAAAGCAGTTCGTGTGTGATCCAGAGCGGGGAGCCATCGCTTTTTTACTACTGCTCTTTGTACTGCCAACTCCCGTACTTCTGATTAGCGTTTTTCGGGGGTTGCAGCAGCCCCCGAAACGACGAGGGATGTTTAAGCCGCTTACTCAAACTTAATGTAGGCGTAGCCCGCTGCCTGCAGATCAACCAGCCTCGGGAAGGCGCCGGGGACTATGTTCACGCCCGGGAGCAGATCCTCTGGCTTTACATCCTTCTGCCGCATTGTGTCGCCGCAGATCTCAAGATGGACACCAAGCTCAACCAGCTCCGCGACAATAGCTTTGTTTGGGTTCGGTCCCGTGGTATCCGTCAGGCGCCGATACGCCTCATCCTTCAGCAGCGCCGGGATGGCCCCGCTGTGGTACACAAGACGCAGGTCAATCTCACTCGCTGGCACACCCTGCTTCGCGTAACCGCCCATAATCTTCCGCGCATAAAAGAGTCCCTTGTGCACCCCTTCATGCTCCTTCGCGTCACTCACCTGGAACACGGCTTTGACATTGCTCTTCTTTTGCAGCGGAACAATCTTCGTCTCCTGGGCTGACAGCGGCATAACCGCCATCGCGACCAGGACAGCAACCATCACTCGGTAGATGGACTTCATCATAAAATCCTTCCTTAGTAGATAAAAAGTAGGTTAGTGGATAAGCGGAAGGCCCGCAGCCTTCCACTCTGGCACGCCAAAGGACAGCCGGCGCGCCTGGAGGCCCTGCTCCTTTAGAGCAAGCACCCCGTTCATGGATGCTACGCAATACGGGCCACGACAGTAGGCCAGGATTGGCTTGTCGGCCGGCAGCTCGGCGATGTGCCGTGCCAGTTCAGCCGCAGGCATATGCTTCGCTCCTGGCAGATGACCCGCCATGAACTCGTCTTCATTGCGGAGATCCAGAAGGATGATCCGCTGTTTGCGGACCTCCTCAAGCACTTCTTCCATCGTCAGCGTAGACAGGGTCTCGGGGCGTTCAAAATAGTCCCGCAGGATCTCCCGGATCTCAGGCATCAGTTCTTCCCCCAGTTGACGCAGTATCATCATCAGCCGAACGACACTATCTCCTGCCAGGCCACAGCGCACATGGCGGCCTTCCTTGCGCGAAATCACAAGACCGGAAGCTCTGAGTACTTTCAGGTGAGCGCTGGTGGCGGCAATGGACTGGCCAGACATTCCGGCAAGTTGTTCCACTGTCTTTTCACTCTGGCTCAGCAGGCTCATGATTTTCAGTCGTTTTGGGCTGGAAATGGCATCGCCGATTTTCGCAAGCATGCAGAAGATGGCTTCGTTTTTTTCAACAAGGGGACTGTCCATGCTATAAGTTAACGCTGGCGGTCGCCTCAGATTCGTCTGTTGCCGTCGCGGCGGCATCCAAGAACTTCAGCAGCGCCTCAGCGCTCATGAATCCGCCGCGTTGGATCTCCTTGCCCTCGCCATCCAGCACCAGCAGTGTCGGCACGGCATGCACGCCGTACTTGCGCGCGGATGCGATGTTGGCCTGGATGTCGATGTCGCTTTTAACGATCAGGTACTTTTCCTTTAGGGCCGACTGTACTTTCGTCTCTGGCCACACGCGCGCATCCATCACGCGGCACGGCGCACACCAGTCGGCCGTGAAACGTAACAGCACTAGTTTGTCCTCTTTCTGCGCTTCGGTCAAAGTCGCATCCAGGTCGGTCCGCCATTCCATCTGGGTTACCGGTGCGGTCGTCGCCGTCACTTGTATTTCTGTCTGGGCGGACATCCCATAGGCTGACGTCGTCAACAGCAGCGCTGACAGCAATCCTGTACCAAGCCATCGGGGGGCTTTGGATGAGGCCTTTTTTGGGGAGTTCAACGGTTTCATAGTTCATCATTCCTTTGTATTGGGAGTTTAGAACTTCACGTAGAGGAAGCCCTGGGCCTGCAGCTCCACAAGTCGGTGGAACGCATTGCCCACGAGGGTCACGTCGGGGTGAATCTCACTTTTCGACCACTCATTGCCGGTGCGGGCGAGATCGCACAGTTCCAGGTCCACGCCCATACGCGTAAGTTCCTCGATCAGGGCGGTGTTGGGGTTTCCACCGGTCGTGTTGTGGTGTCTGTCCCAGGCGTCATCCGTCAAAAGGTGCGGCGATGCCTTGGAATGAAAGACGGCTGTCATCTGGATGTCGGCAGGTTTGACACCGGCTTTCACATAGCCTTCGTGGGTCCCTTTCAGGTCAGAGAGGCCCTTGCTGACGCCGTCTTTCATCTCGTACGCCGTCACGTGGTACACTGTCTTTACGAGGTCTTCATATTTCAGTCCGATGACCGGGCGCTCGTCCGGCGACTCCTGTGTCTGCGCATGGAGCGACGCAGGAACAATGACGGCCATGGCGACCAGTGTCATTGTGGCCAGCGCGACTCGGGTACGTCTGTGTTTTGTGGCAGGGTTATGCATGGGTTCTATCCAGCTCCTTTGGTTTACGGTTTGGTTTTAACGGGTGAGGGAGGAGTTCAGCCGGGCGCGTTATCAGCCGCTACGAACTCTTCCAGGTACTGCGACCGGATAACGCCGGTGCAATCGATGCAGCGAACGTTGGGGTCACCCTCCGATGGAATCGGCGAATGAGTCGCCAGATAATGGCGCACGGCGTCGTGGGTGCTCGCCTCCATCTTGCGGATGAGCTGGCAGCCCGCCACGCGGTGGATGTTTTCTACTGGTGCCCCGGGGCTGTGTCCGGCGGCGATGCGGTATTCCTTTTTAAGATCGAGTAGCTGATCATTAACCAGGAGCATCTCGACCCGCTGGTCGGGGTCAGCCTGCCTGCGAAACTGGACTGTTAATCCGGCTATTCGGGGCAGCCATCCGCCAAAGAGCCTGTCGGGATCGGTGGAGAAAACATTCTCCAGCTCCTTCTCCCAATACTTTTGCAACTGCTCGCCGCTGGCCACACCTGCTTTTAGCTGAAGGTCAATGGGCAGCCAGGTCCACAGGTCGGCCTCGGTGATGGCACCCGGAGCCGTGGGAGGAGAAAACCGGTAACCGTTGCTTAGTCCGATGTCGGCACCCGTCGCTGACCGGATTGCCTCGGCGACAATGTTATCAATGGACGTGTTGAGCACCCGGTAGCGGGAAAGCCAAGTATTGGTGTAACCGATAACCTGGTTCATTCGTTCGCGATGAGGGGCTAGTGCGTTGTCGACGACCTGCTTAACTTCAGGGTCCTCAGGAAAGTGTTCCGGCCTTAGCTCAATCAGGCGCCATGAGCGGTCGGTAATCTCGTTCTGGGCATCGAGAGTAATATCCAGAAGCCCCACGAACGAGCCGAACGCACCAGCCTCAACCACCCAGGTCTCACCTCGAATGATAGGTTCATAGGTGCGTTCGTGGCTGTCTGCTGACAGTATAATGTCGGCGCCTTCTAGCGTGTCGGCCAGGCCAACCGCACGCGGGAGGCCAATATGGGAGACGATCACGACGACATCCACGCCTTCCTGCTGCCGCACTTTATCCACCAGTGGCTGCAGCACTTCAGCGTTCTCAAACGTCAGCCCTTCGCTCATGAATGGGGGCTGACGCACCGGGATATCAGGCTCAGTGAAACCTATGATTCCTAACCGCACACCGTTAATTTCTTTGATAGCGTATGGCTCGAAGAGAAGTTTGCCAGATTCGTCTGCCATGTTGGCGGCAATCATCTGGTAGTTAAACTCAGCGGCGCGTTCTTTCCATGCCTCTGCACCATATACTACAGACCAGTTTCCAGGTACGGCGAGGTCCAGGCCCAGGGAGTTCATTGGCTCAACGACAACCTTGCCATTAGTCCAGGCGGCAGGGCCGGAGCCCTGGATTGTGTCGCCACCATCGATGAAAACCATTTCGCCAGGCCGCTGCGCGCGCAACTCATTGAACACCGTTGCGATGCGACTGAGTCCGCCCACGTCGCGGACATATTCTTCGTTGCCGTCATGCCAGAATAGCTCTGGGTGTGGCTCAAGCTGTGCGTGAATATCTGTAACATAGGCAAGCGAGACACGGCGCTGATCCGTTGAAACATTTCCGATCGGCGCACTCGCCGCTGAAACGGCAGAAGTCGCCAGGCTCGCCGCGGCGATTCCACCCACGAGGGTAGCTAAAAATTTCTTCATGGTAAATCTCCAAGTATAAAGATGGATTATAAGCGGCGAGTGTCGGAGGCTTTGCCCGGCGCTTCGGGCACTACGACATCGTACTTTGCTGCAAGCCATGCATCGAACGAGCCTGGAACGCTGCTTACGTCGAATCCACCTCGCTTAAGCAGGCTGGCTGCAATGCTGGCCCGGTAGCCGGTACCACAATAGGTGATCACGGGCTTGCTGGCATCCAGCTCTTTCATTCTCTCTGGAATCTCAGGCAGGAACATGTACTGCGCATTGGGCAGGTGGCCATGATCCCATTCGGTGGGCTGCCGTACATCCAGCACCTGGTAGTTTTTATCGCCGGTTATTTTGTTGAGTTCCTGGACGGGCATCTGCCCAATGCTGGAAAACTCCCCGGCCTGTTTTGTCCAGGCGTCCATACCGCCCTGGAGTGTACCGGCAAACTTTTCCAGGCCCACCCGCACCAGCCATTTGGCTACTTCGCGGGCGTTCCCCTGGGACGGTGTTACTATGGCTATTGGCCGTCTTGGGTCAAGAAGCCAGCCGCCCCACATAGTGACGGATTCAGAGTAACCGATGTTCAAGGCGCCGGGAATGTGGCCGCCGCCGAAACCCAGCATGTTCCTGGTGTCCAAGAGCTGGATCTCTTTGTCGGCCACCAGGTTTTTAAATTCATTTGGCCCATAAGCCTGGGGGTCCGGTATGGCGCCAAGAATTTCAGGACCCTTTGCGTTGACCTGTTTCATGCCGGGCCAGTAGTATGGAATTGGTGGCTGGGTTTCGAGCAGGTTTTTGATGAACGCGTTGGCGTCAGTAAATTGCAAGGCCGGGTTGCTTTCGCGCTCAACGCCCAGAGTGGGAGTCCCACCCCGTTCGAGAATGCCTGCTCCACACGGCGATCCCGGGCCGTGGGCGGGGAAGATTGGCAGTTCATCAGGCAGGTCCTTATAAGCTGTCTGCAGAGATTCATAAAGCAGGTGCGCAAGTTTGTCAGTGTTTTCAACGCCCATTAGATCAGGCCGTCCCACGGATCCCGCAAAGAGAAAGTCGCCGGTAAACAGCGCCCAATACGTGTTCGGAGCGGACTTTGTCGCCGCGAGGAAAGATATATGTTCTGGCGTGTGGCCGGGCGTATGGATCACCGTCAGGCGGATGTTGCCGGCTTCAATCACGTCGCCATGGCGCAGGGGCTTGATGGAATAACCGTAATCTGCGCCGCCTTCGATGCTGGCACAGGAAATCGCTCCCACACGATGATTCAGCTCCCGGGTTCCGGTTACAAAGTCTGCGTGGATATGTGTATCCAGCGCGTGAGTTATCTTGAGGCGATGTTTATCCGCCATCTCGAGGTAATCATCCACATCCCGCTTGGGATCAATGATGACAGCTACACCGGAAATTGGATCGCCGATGAAGTAGGAATAGTGGGAAATGCCGCCCGCTTCGAATTTCTCAAAAATCAGGCCGGGGACGTTAGGCAGTATTTTGTCCTCTGCGGATGAAGCAACTTTTGCGGTCCCGCTGGGTGAGTGGAAGATTGCACCCAGACCAAGGGCACCAACGTGTCCAAGGAAATTGCGCCGGGTATAGCCAGAATCGGATTGTGCATTGTTCACAGTAAACGATCTCCTTTGGGGAGATTACTAAAGCCATTACTATATAACATTCAAATGAATGTTTGAATGTTGAGCGGGGAGCAGAAGAGTGTTCAGGAAAAGTCATATCTTGCCCTGAGATCCCTTCACTTTTCTTGTTTAGCAGCGGTCCGGGGTTTTTGGTCACGCCGGCTGTAAGACTAATGCCTCAGTTCATGTTGCTCTTGGGTAACGTAGATCAGGCGGACTCGATAGCGGAGCTGCGTGGGAGTTTTTGCTGTGAAGTGGGCTGTGTGGGGGGCGTGGGGGAGTTTGTGGGTTGTTGGCATCAGGCCGGGCGCTGTTGGTGGCGCTGGGTTCATGGATGCTGCGGCGTCCGGACCGCGGACTTCGGGTTGTTCACCGGGCCACAAGGTCAAGTATTGTCCGGGGGGCAGCGAACCTTCCCATTTGAGTATTTGGACAGGGCCGCTTGTCTGATCGACCACGTCACCCCTCGCCCGGCTCCCGCCATCAACCGTCGATTGCCCATTGGTATCGACAGTGATTTCCACCTGCGGATTAATAAGCGTATGCTCGCCGGTGGCGTCGCTGTTTTGTTCACCGCCGGATGCCGCGGGTAACACATGGATTTGCATGCCGACATCGACCGGGCCGGTGGTCAGATTCACATGCCACTGGGTACCGCTCGAGGGGGTGTCGCCGGTTTGCCATTCACCGTATATGACCCGCTGAAATGTTGCGGAGTCTTCGCTCGTGATCAGGCGATAGTCACGCCGGGCGTGCAGGGGGCGGTTGGGGTCTTCGGGCGATTTGCCCAGGAGTTCGTCGGCCACTTTCAGTCGCTCCCTCATATCTTCCGGCACCCGCCGAGAGGCGCGCAGCTCCTCGTAAATCTTAATCAGGCGCAATATATCGCCGGTGAAAGGATGGGCCCTGGCCGCCGACACAGACACCTGGTAAGAAAAAGAAGAGTCATAGCCCAGCGTCGTTCCCAGGATATACTCATACATATCTGGCGTGGCCATTTTATCGTATCCATAATACCACCCGATATCCAGCGGCATCCCCATGCGGCGGAACTGGCTGAAGCTGGGTGCTCGTTCTTCGAGATAGCCTTTCAGGTCGCCATGGCCGTCGGCGGATGCGGACCGGGCCAGTTGATGCCAGGAGAAATGGGTAAAGCTGCTTGCCTGCACGAGAATATCTTTGCGATCAAGCTTCGAGAGAAACGCATTGATCAGGCGCGAATTATACCGGCCGTGATGCCCCTGCAGATTTTCTGCGCCGTCGAAATAAACCATGTCGATATCGCAGGCGTTTGCAATGCGGGCGAAGTTAGATGTGATCTCATCCAGCAGGGATGTATCCATATCAAACATGTGGTACCCATAGGCCCGGGCCAGGTGGTGGACGGTTTCGCCCGCCGGGTGGGCAGTGGCGCCAGTGCCCAGGTGGCCACGCGTGCAGCCGATAAAAGTGTAGGGAGCGGTCGTTGTACGGCTGACATAATGAATCAGTTCATCGCCGATCTGCAGCACCGTCCCGTTGCCATAATACCCGCCGTCCTCCGACGGAAAGCCATCCGGCATTTGCTGCACCGCGATGGTCGTTGTGTGCGCGTCAAGCGCTGATGCCAGGATGGTCTCGGCGTCTTTAAACAGGCGCGGATCAGGCACTGGGGTGATATAAGGATCATTATTATCCACCGAGGCCGCCAGAAGGTGAAACCCCACCTTTATCCCGTGCTCGCGGAAACGATTTACCGTTCGCACGAGACCGGACAAACCATCGGGAAAATTCATTAGATTGACTTCGTAATGGCCAGTGGAATGGCACCATGAGTTTTGCAAAATTAAAACATGCTTAAATCCGCCCAGCTTTGCCAGGTGTAGAGCCTCGTCAAACTGCGCTTCGCTGAATGCCGTCAGAAACAGGTAGGATTCCTTTGTGGCCGGGGCCCGCTTGTTCCAGTGGTCATCCGGGTAGGGCACAAGGATTTCGGCAGCTTTTTCAAACTTCTCCACCACATCAAAGAAACTGGCCTCAGCCGCCGCAATGACTCCGACGGTTTCCCCCACTCCCGCAAATCGCAGATCCCAATCAAGCTGCAACACATGAGAGTCATCGCTCCACCATGAGGCCGTGGTGTCTTCAAAATCTTCCAGCGAAATGGACACGGGCGGCATTGCAGGATCATCCTGCATTAAAATGCTGATATCATCAATCAGGCACTCCACCTCGGCATTGGCCGGATGGCTGTTATAATAAAGGTTCAGCCCCGTCAGCCGTTCCCCCGTGGTAATGTCCAGGGCTGGCGTTGTCATCTCAATGCGGCGCCAGCCTTCAAAATTAATCGGGACATAATAATCGCGCGCGCCGCCTTTCTCATCGATAAGCTGAAACTTCAGGTGTTGCCCTTTGCCATCGCCATGGATCCATGCAGACAGGCCGGCAATCTGCTGCAGCGGCACGGTAGTTTTCAGGTTGCTGCCGCTCATGCTCCATCCCGCCCCGACATCACCACACCGGGCGGCAAATTTTGCGGCGAAGCGGCCTGACCTGGCATCTGTCGTTTGTGTGAAGATATGAGAGCAGCCTTGCAGATCCAGCCGGCGCGACGAGCCAGCGCCTGGTACAGTGATTTCCGGCGAAGCAGACATCAGGGCGATCACCTGGTCATCAAAGAAGGCAGCGTTGAGCGTGCGGTTAATGGTGGCCGCAGGTGGCACCGGAATCCGGAGCAGCCTGAGATTAGTGACCGACGATTTCAGGTCTAGCGATTCAAGCCGAAACAGCGTAAATTCCGGCCCTGGCGCGACGGCAATCTTCGCCCTGGAGCCGTCCGCAAACTTCACCGCCAGGGAATCGCTTGTCAGCTGGGCCGAGACTGGGCTGATATCCCCCCGGGGAGAGATTAGCCGGGCAATGGGCTTGGGCGAAACAGGCTCAATAACAGAGCCATCATGCAGAGACACCTGCCCCACCAGGCCCACTGTTGTCACCGACAAGGCAACATCTCCCACAGCGATAATCCCCGACGATGCCCCAAAGCCTGTCGCAGTTATCATCCACGCCATAGCCATCAGCGCACAATGTGTCAGGCCCGTGGTCAGGCGCTGGAATAGTTGGTTGGAATTTGACAAGTTAACAGGCATGGCTGACTCATCGCTTCCCCGGATGCCAACGTCAACCAAACTGAGATCCCGGGCGAAAACACCTATCGCGTTTCCCGCCATCCTGTTTTGCGCTGCACCGCAAACAAATTAGCCGGTGGCTCACTGTTGGCTTGACTATCCACCGAGGGGGGGGGGCAGTACTTATATACATTCTTAATACAGATGGGGGTAGTAAAGATGTATAAACGCCAATTTACACTGTTGCTTGCAGTACTGGCCACAGCACCTGCACTACTGGTGGCCGCGCCTCATTTATCGGTGCAGGTCGGGGCGTTCCGGACTATTGAGGAAGCCAACGCGCAAAGTGAAAATGCCCGACGTGCCGGGGCGGAGTCGGTGGCGATACGGAAGGAGGAAACCGGCGAGGTTGGAGTTTTTTACAAGGTTCTTGTTGGGGACTTTGCGTCGCGGGATGAGGCGGAAGCCGCAAAGGCGGAGCTGGCCAAGAGCGGTTTAGACGGATTTATCCGGGGAAACGCCAGTTTGGATTTGGCCAAGGTGGCGGCTGCCATTGAGAATGGTGAAGCCGACTACTTCACCACTGGAAGTGTAGTAGAGTCCCTGTCAGTGGATACGTCGCTGCCGGCCAATTTTGCGGCTGTACGAGCGGCTGCTTTGGCCGGACCGACAACCGCGCCGGAGACGTTAAAGGGTATTGCTGACTACATCGCGCTGATTCCCGACACCAACCCCGGCAAGGCAAGAGAGATAAACATGCTGGGGCACCGGACTATGTCGGGGAAAAGTGCGCAGAAAAGCTATCCAGACTCCGCTTTTGAACCGGCACGATCTTTAATGATGCAGGTCGCCAACGGCGAAATCGCTGTCCGTAAGCAGGAACAGGCAGAAGCACGGGCCCTGATAAGCCATCTCCTTCATTACTATGATCATGACCATATTAATGCGCTGAAGGCTTACCGGCAAGTCTTGGCGGATCAATTACAAATAAAGAATTTGGTTGGGGCTGCAAAGACCCGCAGTGAAATCGCCGGCACTTGTCTTGAACTTGCCAGAAAAAGCGGTTACGATAAAAATAAACTGGAGCCGGCATTTGCGGAGCTATGGCAAGATAACCTGAATCAGCTGATGGCCGAGATTCAGCAGAATGATCAGGCCAGCACAATCACTGAAATTTCGGCGATAAAGAACGGCTTAATGCTAACCGAGCTCTATTTACATCAAGAGAAATGGCAGGAAGCCGTGGATATGTCCATCTCTCTCGAAAAAGTCTTTGGAGATTCACCGGCAGCTAAAGTCTACCTCCTGGAGTCCTACACTCACCGAGCTGCAGCAGGTATATATATGAACAATCATGATGTTGCAAGAGAAGCGACTGATAAAGCATTGTTAACGCTGGGAGATGATAACATCGCACTCTGGGGCGCCACAGAACATAATGTGGCATGGAAAATCCACCGGTGGCGCTTGGGGATGATGCAGAAATTCCGTTACCCCCAAGAGCAGCGTGGCGCCTTTCAGAAATACTGTTATGAACGGTTCAAAGAACTACCAAACCTTGCCGAGGACTTTGCGCCTGAGGAGGATGCAAGATGAAGATTTCAATGTATATGGTTATCGGGTTCTTAGTTCTTGGGTTAATTATATTGTCGAATTCGGCTCAAGCGGGATGGTTTGGTCCAAAAGGTGAAGATTGTGTGGGAGAAATTAACCCGGAAACACACTGTGATTCAGCGTTTGGCGGCAGTGTAGAACTGAAGCGATCTGACAATTCAGCTGTTAAAGTTTGTGAAGATGTGGATTACAAGTCGAAGTGCTCAATGACTAAAAGAACTATTGGTGAGAAACGGTTGTTCAGTCCGTCGAGGGATTGCGATGGAGAAATCATCAACACATATAATTGGGAGGTGGATTCATGCGGGTAATAGTTTTTCAGTATGTCCTGTTTTGTGTAGCGGCAACGGCTGTTTGCGCTCAATCAAGCTCACAACGCTTTCATCCAACTCCTGTTAAGGGATATAGCGGCTCTATGTCCTACTTATACTTACAAGACTCTGTAGATGTATGGCTTCCTGACTTGTTTGATCTTAATTCCCAACAAGTGCTCGAGCGAATATCTGACAATGGTAAAACCACCGTACCTCTTTCCCATCACCGTCTTCGTTATGTGGATGGAATTGTTAATGATCAAAACGGATCGCGGATTGAAGTACTTTACACATCCACTTCTAACCGGATTTATGTTACCAAGGATGACCTGTACGCACTGGGTATAAAATTTCGTGCTTTACGTGACGATTTTTTTAAGTCAGTAGAGGTTCCTGGGCTTATAAGGATGTATCAATCGGTTGGAGCAGTGAACGGTGATAAGGTTCTTATTAAACAAGACGGCAGCGTTGAAACAGTTGAAAATACAGGTTCAGGACTGTATGATGAGCACGACCTGTTACTAAATTATTATTCTTCCGAATGGACAAAGATTTTGCAGGATGGGACCTACACTGATTTAGATGACGGTAAGCAAAAAGTAATTGGAATGATTGATGAGGCTGAGGTTATTATAGTACGTAATAATGACGGTACATTTTCCAGTATAACCAGTCAGTTGCAGGTGCCGGGAGGCTGGACTATGAAAACCGTCCGTCATTATGATGCGTGGACTACCGACAGTGCAATCCTCTTGCCTGGCAAGAGGGACTGGAAAACAATGCTGGTTGATAAGGAATCGGAGGTTACTTTAGTAAGCTCTCATATCCGTTTGTTAAACTTGGGCGATAAAGATTTTATCAAACCGAGATAACCAGGAGCTTGTCCCAGGCGTCTTTTTTGTTTGATTAAATAAAGAATTCCGGCCTTGGGAGCACTCCATTTGCTCCGAGACAGGCTGTAGTGGGCAGATCATAGCCCCGGGCGAACCATATCACGAGAAAGGTTGTTAATTTGAATAAGAAACCAATTCAAACGGCCCGAATCAAGGTTTGGTTAAGATCCGCTGGTATTTACCTGATCGGTTCGCTCTTTGCATCTTTGCCTCCTTCGATATCAGCGGATGTGTTAACGTCAGGGACAATAGACAAACTGCAATCTTTAACATCCAGACTGGACAATTTTAATGGCAACATAAGTTGGACCCATTATAGTGAAGGTTTATCAGGGGGTGTAATTCTTCGGATTGAATCGATGCCGGGAAACCAAGCTTATTCCATTTTCATGAAGGGAAAGACATACAGGAACTTCCTCTAGCTACGATACAATGGCACGAAATCACCAGCACCTCGCTAGCGCAAAATGCTAAAACGGCCTGGTATCATAGTGCTCAGTCGCCAAAGCTGGACAGGATTGCAGTCCAAGAGCTTAATGATAAGCTGTCTAGTTTGAAAAGTGCTGATTTTGCCTCCCTTGCCCCTCCCAAGTTCAATTTCGTTAGCTATAAGGCAGATGTCGTCACGACTGCGGGCCTTAGTACACAGGCAAGTATGCCAGATGGTTCGACAAGTGAGTTTCATTCTCCAGACGCAACATTAGTTGCCCTCCTGTCCAAACAGCCGAGTCCTGTTCGCTGGCATATAGACCCGGAGGTTTGGATGAGAATTCTTGCCTCGACGAACTGGACACCCGGCAGCTCGGGTCGCAGAACTACTAATTTTGAAATTTTGGACACCGCATATACAATTGAATTGGATCCAGATCATTTCCCATATATGACCAAGGAGGAAAAGGTCATGCCGGGAGGCTGGACAGGTGTGATCGTTTCCAAGTTCGAGGAATGGGTCCAAGTTGATAATATATGGGTGCCAAAGTCAATAAATACAGACGTGCTGTTCCAGGATGGTATACGGTCAGCGCCTATCAGCAGGCAGTTATTTGTTTTGAACCCTGCGTAGGCGGGTGGGTCAGGATCAAACTCAAAAAGACGTACGATATTTCCAATTGGGAGGTCTGCGCGTACAATTAAATAAAAGCAGATTGTATCAAGCCGTGATAACAGCGGAATGCCAGTGTCAACGAAACTAATCCCGGTGAAGACGGTCATCGCTTCTACCGGGATTTGCTACGATCTGGGTTTTCTCCGCATGCAATTATAGCGCCCGCCCGGGACGAATTTCCAAAAGGGGGTTTCGTACTAAACACAGGGCGCTCCTGTGCGCCTGCCTGTCGCCATGGCCAAACTACCTGACATCACAGAACCGCCTCGCAAAAAGACGATCTTGAAAGATCTCCTGCGCGTCGCCATGGTTGCTGCTTTCTTTGTCGCTGCGGGGGTTTTGCTGAATCACTCTGC
>CAYUGQ010000077.1:0-13599 GCA_964444305.1 uncultured Candidatus Sumerlaeota bacterium | reverse complement strand
GGGCCGTAGCGCAAAAAAGCGCTGTTGCGCTCGTGGCTACCGAATCCCGCACAAATACCGTATGCCATTTTGCTTCCTCGTGTGGCTTGGCTTCCCCCCGAAAATCCAGCATGAAAGTAATCACGAACACGGCAAATATCGATAAAAGTACCATGATCAGAGTTTGGTACGGTTTCATTTGAAGACCAATCATAACCGGTTCTTCTGTAGACGCCACGTTCAGTCCAAAGAAGATTGCACCGGCAATGGAAATAGCCAGCACACCCCAGAACCCTGCTCGCTCTTTTCGCTTCTTCTGTTGATCCTGCTGGCCGGAATCCTGCTCGCCCAGCATGGTGATGGATACAGAAACTCCGATGCTCACGGCGATGCTCTCCATGATCACTTTGCCGGCAAGCTCCATAATTCCCATTTCAAATCGCAGCAAATTTAACAGCCCTAACATGGCAACGGCCACAACCATTCCCAGCCCCTGCGCTACTACGGCGTCCTGCACCTGCTCTGGAAACGACCGGTCCCCCCGGAACCCACTGTAACGCTCCAGGATCAGTAGCACCAGGAAATTTATAATCAAGGCCACCAACAGGCGTTCCGGCGGAAGGGTAAAACCGAGCCACCACATCTCCATCGTAAAAAGAAGCGGCGTGCCAAACAGCAAACCGCCTGCAATCCCGCGGCCATAAGCCTTCAGGGTTTCACATTCTCGACGATAGATTTCCATCAGAACCATAGATTCCCGAACAGCCACTTTGATGCCTGACGAATGGTACAACAGAAATCCTTGCTCACACATCCCCGCACCGTCCATATCGTCGTACCACCATGGACTACACACCGCCCATAGACGAGGCCTGCTGGAGCTGGCCACCTCTGAGATTCCGCCTGCCCACTGACGATGCCGACATCGCGGCCGGTGCTGTTCAAGTCATGAGCCGCTGGTCTGCATATCGCGCCGAATCTTTAATGCCGCCATCGACCGATGCTCAACCGGTTCTGGTTCAACACGTCGAAAAGCTGTCTCCTGATCAATGGCGCTTCAGGGGCAGTCAGCCCGAAGCTCAGGGGTTATGTTCCTCCCGCGCCGACGTGCTGCGGGCCATTGAAGCTGACACGGTTCTCGCCATTTTGAACAGGCCCGATCTCTTTTTAACGATTCATGGTGCCCTGGTCACGCGGGAGTCTAAAACCGTCCTGCTTGTCGGTTCGCCCATGGCTGGCAAATCCAGCCTCGCAGCCGCTTTGGGGTTGTCCGGCTGGCAGCTTCTTTGTGACGACGTCACCCTGCTTTCCCAGGAAGACAGTTTCCCCCAGGCAACTTCGGTCCCCCGACGGATCAATTTGAGGGCTTCCAGCCAGAATCTTTTTTCAGCCGAACAGTGGCAGCAGTTCGCTGATTTTCCTAATTTTGAAATGACCCCGGAAGGTATCGTATTTCATCCGCCAGACCACTCCCCCGCTGGTCAGCCTTTGCCTCTGTCGGCTGTTGTTTTTGTGGACCCAACCCTGGCAGATTCGGGAAAATCGCTGGCGGCCCCACTTCACCCGGCTGACGCCCTTCTTGCGGCCACGGCTTATACGAACGTCATCAAAACTGCAGGGATGGGAGAGTCCCTTAAGCGTCTCTCGCCCATCCTTAATGCGGTGCCGGCGTTCAATCTTTCCCGCGCAGAAATGCCACGCCTGATTGCCGCCATGGACCATCTTCATCATCAAACAAAATCGGCACTTCCATGAACCGCGAACAGCGCCTGATTCAAGAAACGGCCGTAGTCTCCCTGGTTACAGCCATCCTGACCGGCGGACGTATTATGCCGGATGCGAAATTTTCCGAAATCCACCATCAGATTCTCTGGCCCCATCTGATCGACTATCTGAGCGGCTGTGGTTATGCCCGCCTGCTTAGTTCCGGGCCGGTCAAAAACAGCCTTCAAACTTTGGTCCCGCATGAGTTTTTTCAGGCCATGAAAAGCCGCGCACGGGCCGATGCGCTACGGGAACTTTCCCACCGCGAAACCCTCCTGCGGATCCATGCTCTACTGGAAGAAAATGGGAAACACGCGATCCTGCTGAAGGGCGCTGCCCTTTACCTGATGGAGGAATCAGCCGGTCATGCCCCCTCAAGGGTGCCGGGCGATATCGACATCTGGCTTGAGTCTCCGGACGATGCCCGCTGGCTCCGCTCGCGTTTGCTGGATCATGATTTTGCCGGGGATCCTTCTGCACCACAAACCGCGCCGCATCACCTGGCACCGGTTTCGTTTCGACACTCCGCCGTCGAGATCCATCTTTCACCCATGCCTGCTTTTTGGGGTTTGCCCTCTTCGGCCCTTCTTCGTGACGCTGTGGTCATTCCCGGATGGCCCGCTTTCTCTGTTTTTTCCCCTGTGGGCATGGTACTTCATGAGGCTGTCCACTGCACCAGTCACCTGTGGAGTTTCGGAATGAAACTCCCCCTGGATCTGCATCGTATTGTTCGCCTGTCTGGGTCGATTGACTGGACTGCATTGCACACACTGGTGCGCGCTACCTATTTTCCTGCCGCGTTTTGGTCAAGCATGTCCGCCATACTGGACGCACTTCCGCAGGATGCACTGCCGACTCCGCCGGATTACGGCCAACACATTCCCGCCGATGCCCGCACTGCTGCAGGCCGGCGGCTCGCCAGCGCTCGACTGCTCACCGCCTGCGATAACGCCGACGCTCTCAACCCGGTCGTGCGAAATTTGGCATATCTAAAAATGATGGGTTGGTCTGAGCGGCTGGACTACATCAGGTATCTTCGCAGTCCCGAAGCCACCGTCCCTCGCCGGACCGCTCTCGGCGCCGGTGGCGGTCAATCATGGAAAAAACTGCCGGCACACCTTTTGGACGCATGGCGCCAATGGGGGAATTTGAAATAACTGAAATCTGGATTTGCCTGTACCCGCCGGCAGCCGTCAGTCTACCCGGTAATGCCCGCCTCGGCTTGTGCGATTTTCTAATGCCGCAAACAACACCGCCAGCGCCGCCTGACAACCATTTCGAAGGCCGATGATCTCATCGTTCAGCTTCGACCGCCCGTAGAAATATTCCAGTTCCGTCTGCAGCTCTCTTAAGATAGCCCGCGCCCGTTTCAGCCGCCGGGCAGATCGAACCAGGCCCACGTAATTCCACATGGTGTATTTGATGGTCAGCCAGTCCTGGCTGATCAATGCCGGATCTGCGGGTTCATTTTCATAACGCCACGGAGCGATCTGGGGCATATAGTAATCCCCGTTTGCCATTTTCTCTTCCAGGACCGATTTGCCGACTTCCACCCCCCAAACCAGACCCTCCAGCAGGCTTGTGCTCGCAAGACGGTTCGCCCCGTGCACACCCGTGCAGGCCACTTCGCCCGCCGCACGCAACCGGTGCATGCTGGTGCGCCCCATTAAATCCACCGCAACACCGCCGCACGCATAATGCGCCGCGGGCACAACCGGGATCGGCTGCTGAGTAATATCAATCCCTGCTGTAAGACACTTTTCATAAATATTGGGAAAGCGCTGCTTCAGCCAATCCGCTGGTTTATGAGTGATATCGAGATAGACGCATGGTTCCTGGTTTTTCAACATTTCCATGTGGATCGCCCGGGCCACCACATCGCGCGGCGCCAGGGATTTTAGCGGGTGGTATTTTTCCATGAACGGCGTTCCGTCAGACGCAACCAGGATTCCGCCTTCCCCTCGCACCGCTTCGCTGATCAAAAAACTTGGCTGACGCTGGCCACCGGCCTGCCCCCCTGCCGCCGGCAGATAGAGTGCCGTCGGGTGAAACTGAACGTATTCAAGATTCAACAGCCGCACTCCCGCGCGGTATGCCATGGCGATCCCGTCTCCCCTGGCGCTGCGCGGGTTTGTCGTATGCAGAAAAAGCTGACCCAGGCCCCCCGTCGCCAGCAGGGTTTCTCCCGCCATAAACGGCACGACCTCCCCTGTATCCTCCATCAGGGCATGAACCCCGACACACGTCGGCGCTTTATAGATATCCTGCGGCTCAGTGCTGTTATGAGAAAGAGTCAGGAGGTCCACCGCAGTTGCGCCGGTAATCACCCGCACATTCGGCAGCTTTTTCACATATTCCACCAGGTGATTCTCAATGGCCTTACCCGTAAGATCAGCGACATGGATAATCCGGCGACAGCTATGCGCCGCCTCTTCCGTAATATCCAGTTCGCCGTCATCATTGCGATCAAAGGTCACTGCCACTTTGTTTATCAGGTACTGCTCCACATAAGCCGGGCCTTTTTCCGCCAGTTGCGCAATAGCCTCCAGACGACCAATCTCGGCACCGGCGCGATAAATATCATTGGCCAGCATATCCGCCGAGTCATTGTGCCCTTTATAGATGATGCCGCCCTGGGCCCAGGCTGTCGCCGTGGCCTCTTCCGGCTTGCGACTCTTGGTCAGCATTGTCACAGACAAGCCGCCCTCTGCTGCCACCATAGCCGCAGCACATCCGGCTATGCCAGACCCCACAATCAGGAGGTCAGTTTTCTCGATGTTCATTCAGGGACGGTCTTTCGCGCTATTGTACATGGCTTGATAAATCAGGTTGAAACCCCGCGCAGGGCAAGGAGAAACCGCACAGGAAATTTAAAGTCCGTACGCCAGACGTTCCGCCAGCTCTTTGGGGAGTCCCCGAGACAATATCGTCTCCTGCGCACCGCTCATATCATAAGGGATTCGCTTAATTTCAATCGTCCGCGTTTCCCGGTCAAAAATCGTATAACAGGCTTCAGGATTACGATCCCGTGGCTGACCAACACTCCCGACATTGACCAGGTAACGACAATTATTCCGGCACTGTACCCGGGGAGTTTCCGGACAGCCCAGTTCGCCATGATTGTTTTCGACGATAAACGGCGTGTGAGAATGGCCAATAAAACAAATCATCTGCTGAAAATGCTGAAATCCGATACGCGCCTGGCCCATCGTGATAATATAGTTCCAATTTTCAGGATCCTGCGGAGAGGCGTGTACAAATAACATCTCATCCATCTCGATCGAAAGAGGCAGTTCTTTCAACCAGCCGAGATTATCCTGAGTCAGCTCTTCCCGCGTCCAGACAATTGCCGCGCGGGCAATATCATTAAAATAGGTAATATCCACCTGTCCCAGCGCGGCATAATCATGATTCCCCGCCAGCGTGGGAATGTTACGCTCTCGCAGGATTTCAACGCACTCGTTAGGATTACCCCCATAACCAACTACGTCTCCGCAGCACAGCAGGTAATCCAGATCTTCTTTGTCCAACTCGCCAAGCACACTCTCCAGCGCATGAAGATTACCGTGAATGTCAGAGAAAATACCGATGCGTTTTGGTCCGACTATGTCAGACGTCATAATCTCTCCCGGTGAGTTTTTTCAGCATTTTGCGAGCCTGCCTGCGAATTGCGGGACTCGGATTGTTTAATGCTGATTCCCACACCTGGACTTCTTTGTCATTCACCGACGAATTGTGTTCATCGGAGACGGAAGCGGGTGAAGCTGCCGCGCTGGCCATCTGAGCAGAGGAGGATTCACGCCCGACAGGCTCTAATAATTTAACATGACCGCGACCATTGCCAGTCCCGTTTTCATTGCGGATTCCGGCTGCGTCCGCTTTAACTTCCATACTTTTTTTGCCGTTCCCGTTTTCCGCTCTGACGAAGGCCGCAGCATGAGCGACGTCTTCAAATATCTCTTCCAAGTCAGACTGCCCCCTGGAAATACCTGCTTCCGCCAGCACCTCATTGTGCTCGTCCGGGGTGTTCGATTCGGGCGTTTCTTCAGCCCCGGCCTTATTCTCCGGCGGAGCCTCATCCTGATGCTTCACAATGATTTGAGCCGGAGCAGACGGGTGTTTTGCGGCGGTCGAGTAAAAGGTCAGTTTTGTCCCCCCGATTTCCACCTTGTCCCCCGTACGAATCGTCACAGGTTCATCAATGCTCCGCCCGTTCACTTTCACCTTACGCAGGCCGCCCAGATCCTCAATGGTGAACTCATCGTTACCCCGGCGCAGAATGCTCGCCTGTTTTTTCGAAAGGAGCCAGTCGTCTGTTAATACGATATCGCAAGTCGCAGCTTTGCCCAAAGTCGTTTCAAAGCGCGTAATGCGGAACTCGCGCCCCTTCAGCCGGCCGGTTTCCACCTTGACCCACGCCTCCGCCCGGTTTTCCTCAGACCGTGCCCGAAATGCTCCCGGTCCTTCGTCCAGCACAGGAGCTTCCAGGCGGGTCATTTCTTCGGGCAAGGGATCGAGCCATTCCAGAGAATACTTTCCGATAGACACCAGATCACCATGCATCAGTTCACGACGCGTCACCCGGGTGCCATTGAGGAACGTGCCATTTGAACTGTTCATATCAAATAGCACGTACTGGCCTTCGTGGTAACGAATCTGCACATGGTGACGCGAGATGCTGAGGTTCTCGAGAACAACATCGTTCTCCCGGGAACGCCCAACACGCAACAGGTCCCCTTCAAACGCTTGCGTTTGAAGTAGCTGATCGCCAAGTTTAACTATAATCTCAGGCATGAGTCGCCTATGATGGAATGGTCTGGGTTGTTTCCATACGGTATGTTTGGATTCATAACATACACGCACAGGTCAGAGCTTAACGTCAAGGTCTTTATATGGCATCTACAAAAAATATGCGATCTGAATATGCCAAGCACCTAAAACGGAAAGCAGGAAACGAAAGCCCCCGGCCAGAGACCAGATCAGTTGCACGCCCAAACTAAGTTCGTTTAGTCCTGCGAAAGCTCTGCGGCCGGTTCCGGCTCTGACTTCACTGCCATAATCTTGTTCTGCAGATAAACGTATAGAATGAACGACAAAATACAGCCAGGAATCAGGAAGATCAGATTCTCCTTAACCATAGCTGTCCCGCGGTGAATCAAGTCCGCATACGTCATCGTTGATGTCGTTTTGCCCAGGTAATAGCCGATCATCGTCAGGATAACCATCCAGATCCCGGCACCAGCCGCCGTGCAAAATGTAAACACGTCCAGCCGCATTCGGGCCAGCCCCGCCGGAATGGAAATCAACTGACGGATTGCAGGAAGTAGCCGACACACAAATGTAGCTCCTGCGCCATATTCCCGGAACAACTCCTCGGCGCGACGCAGCTTGGCAGGCGGCAGGCCAAAGTATTTACCATACTTTTCCAGGAACGGCGTCCCCAGCCAGGCAAACAGGTAATAGTTTACATAAGCTCCGGCCAGCGACCCGAGCGTCCCTGCGATAATCGCAGCCACGACGTCTGTCATCGGATCTCCAAAAGGCATCGCAGACCTGGCCGCCAGAAACCCTGCGGGAATCATCACAACTTCACTGGGGAACGGGATAAACGAGCTTTCAATGGTCATAAAGATGAAAATCAGCACCAGGCCCCAAGTCGCTGCCACTGCTGCCGCAAGCTCAATATATTGAATGAGAAGATCAGTCACGCACCCACACCCCAAATCAGATTAGTTCGTTGCCATCAACAGCCTGAAAATATCAATATTCCATCAACCGCCGCCAGCAATAAGGCCTCTTTCGTTGAAAAGAAACTCCTGTTTCAAGGATCATTTCCCGCCAACGAAACAATCCGCCACTTTATGCTTGTATTTTCATTTCGAAAACCCTCCGATTCGTCGTCATGAATGCTCGTTTTCTGACCTCCACCGTTTTCGCGGCCGCTTTATCGCTGGCCGCCGCCAGTGCTTCTGCCCAGATCACCACAGCCCAACAGACCGGCTACCTTCAGGATTATCACCGGCTCGGCCATGTCGGAGGCGTTCAACTGGAGCAGGTCTGGATAAACCCTTCGTTCGACGTGCGGGCTTATCGTACCCTTTACATCGCTCCCACCCGGATTGACCCGGCCGCCTATTATCGTTGCCCCCAGATAGATCACGCCATCGCGACCCAGATCAGCCAGACCCTTCAGGCACAGCTCACTGCTCAGCTTCAGGGAGCCGGCATTTTTAAATTTGTGTCAGATGATCCATTCTTCAGCGGAAAACGCCCCCAGGCGCTCACGCTGGAAACCCGCATCACAGAAATTTACAGCGGCGATCCCGATCGACGCTACCGCCTCGGCTTTGGAGCAGGGCATACGATTATCCAGATCGAAGGGAAAATCATCGAAAACCGCACCTGCCGGACCCTGGTTGAATTTGCCGACCGCCGCATTCATCCCGGCGACGCCCTCATCATTGGTCGCCGCATGAGCGCTGACGGACAGTATCTCCTGAATCTCGACTCCAACGGCATTATGCGCGGCATCGTACAGCTCTTTATTTACCTGCGCGAAATGGGTCCTCCCGCCAATCAGCGGTAATCCCCTCAGTCACTTCATCTCGCCTTGGACCGCCTCATACGCGGCCAGGGCTTCTGCCTTGAATGCCAGAAAACGATCTTCCTCAATGGACCGACGGATGCCGTCCATCAGATCAAGGAAGTAAGCCAGGTTATGCCAGGTGGCAAGCCGCGACGCGAGTATTTCATCTGATTGCAACAAATGCCGTATGTACCCACGGCTGTAATTCCTGCACGTGTAACACCCGCAGGTTTCGCTGATTGGCGCCGAATCCTGCGCATGAACCGCATTGCGCATGTTCAGGATACCTTCATTGGTATAAACGCGACCCGTCCGGGCCGACCTCGTCGGTAATACGCAATCAAACATATCCACGCCCCGCTCCACTCCCCGGAAAAAATCCTCCGGCGTGCCTACCCCCATCAGGTAGCGAGGTTGATCCTCCGGCAAAATCGCGTTCACCACTTCCAGCCCGCATTCCATCTCCGGCTTTGTCTCGCCCACGCTCAGACCTCCAATGGCATACCCCGGAAACCCAATATCCACCGTCGCTCGCGCACTCCACTCCCGCAAATCATCATACATCCCCCCCTGCACAATTCCAAACAATGCTTGCTGTTCCTCGCGCCCCTGGTGAGCAGACTTACACCGTTCCGCCCAGCGAGCCGTCATTTCCGCCGACGCCTTCACATAGTCATGTTTCGCCGGGTAGGGCGCACACTCATCAAAGACCATGATGATATCCGCTCCCAGGTTATGCTGAATTTGGGTAGCCCGCTCCGGCGTAAGAAATATTTCTGAACCATCCAGCGGCGATCGGAATCGCACCCCTTCCGGCGTAATCTTATTGAGATCACCCAAACTAAAAACCTGGAACCCGCCGCTGTCCGTCAGGATTGGACCCTGCCAGTTCATCATTTTATGAAGACCGCCCAGCGCCTTCACGGTTTCATCCCCCGGTCTGAGCGCCAAATGGAAGGTGTTCGCCAGGATCACCTGTGCACCCACCTCCGTCAGCTCTTCCGGAGTCATGGCTTTGACGGTGGCCTTCGTGCCCACCGGCATAAACACCGGCGTACGCACATCCCCCCGCGGGGTGTTCAAAATACCCGCGCGCGCGTTCGTCTCGGACGACTTCGCCACCACTTGAAATTCAAATGCCATTTAATGATCCCTTCCTGTCTGCACTACTAATTCTTCCACGCTGCGATCATTCTAATCCCCCCGCCCGTTTTGCCCGCCGTGGCACGCCATTTGCCCTGTTTCTTCATCCACTTCAACGACCAGGAGAAACACCACCATGGCGCGCGCAATTTGGAAAGGGGCTATCAATTTCGGCCTTGTGCATATTCCGGTTAGCCTCTGGAAGGCCACTCGCCCCCAGGACATCCGCTTTCAAATGCTGCACGAGAAAGACCTCGCGCCCGTAAAGCAGAAGCGCGTCTGTTCCGTTGAGCAAAAAGAAATTCCCTACGACGAAATCGTAAGAGGGTTTGAAGTCAGCAAGGGCGAATTTGTTACCGTGGATCCCGAAGAGCTTGAAGCTCTCGAACCGGAGCAGTCCCACAGCATTGATATTGAGGACTTTGTCACCCTTGACGACGTAGACCCTATTTATTTCGAAACCGCCTATTACGTCACCCCGGACAAATCTGCCGCCAAGCCCTACAGCCTGCTGGTGGCAGCCATGGAAGAATCCGGAAAGGCCGCCATTGCCCGCTTTGTCATGCGCACAAAGCAGCACCTTGTGATCCTGCGCCCCATGGGCAACGCAATCGCCCTTTCCACTCTCTATTATGCCGATGAAGTCATGGCCCTGGAAGACCTCCCCGCTGTACCGAAAAAAGCAAGTGTGTCTAAACAGGAATTAAACCTGGCCGTCAACTTGATCGAGACCATGAGTCGTGATTTTGAACCCGAACGATATAAGGACGACTACCGGGAACGGGTTGTGGAAATGCTGGAGCAAAAAGCTAAGGGCAAAAAAATCAGTGTTCCACGCCAGAAAGAAGAACCCGCCCGGGTTATCGACCTGGTGAGCGCTCTCCAGGCCAGTCTGGGTGCCGGCGATGGCGAGCCCGCAGCCGAGGAAAAGAAATCGAAGGCCAAATCGGCCAAAAAGAGCTCTGCTGGAACCAACAAAAAACCGGCGGCAAAATCTCGCACTACCAAAAAGAAATCCGTAGCATGAGTCCGCAGCCATGGGATTGACCGAATACCACCGCAAGCGTGATTTCAAGAAAACCAAAGAGCCTCGCGGCAAAGTCCATAAGGACAAATCAGGCCCTCAGCCTCGCAGGTTCATCATCCAGAAACACGCTGCCAGCCACCTCCATTATGATTTCCGCCTCGAACTGGACGGCGTCCTGAAAAGCTGGGCCGTCCCAAAAGGCCCCAGCATGAACCCCAAAGACAAGCGCTTGGCTATGCAGGTGGAGGACCATCCGGTGGAGTATGGCGATTTTGAGGGGATCATTCCCGAAGGTGAGTACGGCGGCGGCACCGTCATGCTATGGGACATTGGTGAGTGGGAACCTCTGCTTCCTGATGCTGATCCCATAGCGGAGCTGGAAAGTGGTTCCATGAAAATCCGCCTCAAAGGCCAGCGCCTGACCGGCGGATTCGCCCTCATTCTGATGAAAGGCGGAAAATACTCTGGCGACAAAGAAAAGCGCAGCTGGCTTCTGATTAAGGAAAAAGACGACGATGCTTCAGATGAAACCTTGATCACCGAACAGCACACCACCAGTGTAACAACCGGCCGCACTATGGAAGACATCGCCGCTGGAAAGCCTGCAAAAGGCAAGCGCGCGAAGGCGGCCGGAGGGCTTCGGGTTTGGAGCGGACAAAAAGACGCCGCTGATCAAACCGGCTCCATCGATCCATCTCAGGCCGAGGGCGCCCGAAAAAGTCCTTTCCCGTCCCTGATCAAGCCCCAGCTTGCCACTCTCGTTGACACTGCGCCCCTTGGGGAAAATTGGGCTCATGAGATCAAGTTCGACGGTTACCGTTTTCTTGTCTATATTAACAAAGGCAAAGTGGAACTGATCACCCGCAACGGCAAAGACTGGACCGGTAAATTCCCCTCCATAGCAAAAGCTTTCCAGCAACTGCCGGTGGAATCAGCCATCGTCGATGGCGAACTCGTTGCGGTCGGCCAGGACGGCACCAGCAAATTCCAGCTTTTACAAAACGCCGTCGATGGCACCTCCCGTCCCAGTCTCCTTTTTTATGCCTTCGATCTTGTCTACCTCAACGGCTACCTGCTCAAAAAGACTCCCCTCGAAAGTCGCAAAGATCTCCTTCGCGACGTCATGCTGGCCCTGCCCGATGGCACCCCTCTGCATTTCAGTGAGCACTTTAAGGAAGACGGTGATCGCGTATGGGAGAAGGCCTGCAAAATGGGCATGGAAGGGATTATTTCCAAAGATCTGACCGCCACATACATCGAGAAACGCACCCAGAGCTGGGTTAAGGTAAAATGCTCAGCCCGGCAGGAGTTTGTCATCGGCGGTTTCAGCGCCCCAGGCGGCTCCCGTCTGGGCTTCGGGGCCCTGCTGGTAGGGTACCATAATGAGGACAAAGATTTTATCTATGCGGGAAAGGTCGGCACCGGGTTCACAGATGCCACCCTAAAAAAGCTTCATAAACAGATGTCTGAGCTCACCAGGAAAACTTCGCCCTTTAAAAACCCACCCAAAGGCGCCTGGCTGCGCGGTGTCACCTGGATCGAACCCAGCCTCATCGCCGAGATCGCTTACATGGAAATGACCGACGAAGGTCTACTGCGCCACCCCTCCTTTAAAGGTCTGCGAGAAGATAAGCCCGCCAAAGCCGTGTCCCGCGAAACACCAAAGAAAATCGAGGAGACCCCAGCCGCCATGCCGCGCCAAACAAAATCCACCGCCACCACTTCCACCAAAAGCCGCTCCTCCAAAAGCAAATCCGAAAAACCTGCCGCAAAGTCATCCGCGAAATCAAAGGCTGCCGCTTCCACCGATGAACATCGCCTGACAAACCCCGACCGCGTCCTGTTTTCGGATGAGGGTTATACAAAACAGGATCTCTTTGATTATTACGCTGCCGTGGAAGAGCGGGCATTCCCCTGGCTGGTTGACAGACCCATCACTCTGGTACGCTGCCCTGCCGGACGCAAAAAACCGTGCTTCTATCAACGCCACAGCAATGTGGGGGAAATGCCCGGTATCGAACCCGTAGACGTCGACGTTAAGGGCGGCACCGAAACCTACATTTATCTGGCCGAACCCGCCGGACTGTACACCCTTGTGCAGCAATCAACACTGGAAATCCATGGCTGGCAGTGCAAGGCGTCCGACGTTGACCGCCCAGACCGCATGATTTTCGATATCGACCCCAGCCCCGAGGTGGGCTGGCCGGAAATCATTGAGGCTGCTAAAACAATAAAAAAGCTTTTGGAAAAATGCGGCTTTACCACCTTCCCCATGACCACCGGCGGCAAAGGCATCCACGTTGTCGTGCCCCTGAAGCCTCAGGCCGGCTGGGACGAAGTCATCAATTTCGCCGAAGCCATTGCCCGCTACCTCGAAGCCACCCAGCCGGAAAAGTTCACCGCCAATCTCAGCAAGAAAAAACGAGTCGGACGTGTTTTTGTCGATTACCTCAGGAACCACAAAACGGCCAGCGCTATCCTTCCCTATTCCTCCCGGGCCCGCACTGGTGCCACCGTCGCCACGCCCGTCACCTGGCGCGACGTTACCCAGAAATTGGACCCCTCAAAATTCACCATCAAGACCATCCCAGCCCGCATCACCCGACAGAAACAAGACCCATGGCACGATTACGAAAAATCCCGCCGCGAACTTCATCTGGACGAAGTTATTTCCCGCCTGCAATCAACCTGACCACGCCGCCCAATCCCTCCCCTCAGCGCTTTTTTAATTGCAGCCCGCAATTCCCCCCGCCTATAGCTTCGGCATGGCTAAACAACTCATTAAAGATGTCCGCACAAAGCAACTCAAAGTAATGCCCGACGAACGGGGCCGTCTGATGGAAATGCTTCGCTCTGACGACGAACTGTTTATGAAATTCGGTCAGGTCTATCTGACCTCCGCCTACCCCGGGGTCACCAAAGCCTGGCACTATCACCGCCTGCAGACAGACCACTTCATCGTCGTTCGTGGCATGATGAAAATTGTTCTTTATGATAGCCGCGAAGACTCCCCCACCCACGGCCTGGTCAACGAGTTCTTCATGGGTGACCACAACCCAATGCTTCTGCAGATTCCGCCTCTTGTATACCATGGTTTCAA
>CAYUGQ010000076.1:0-13613 GCA_964444305.1 uncultured Candidatus Sumerlaeota bacterium | reverse complement strand
GACGACGAGGTCGGGTTCACGATGGCGATCAACATCTCGGGCACCGAGCTGCACGACCATCGCTTGGAGAACAAGGTCCGCGACTTGGTGGAGCGAGCGAACCTTCCGGTCGACTGGATCCACCTCGAGATCACCGAGACTGCTCTCATCGAGAACCTGGAACAAGCGGCAGGGAGCGTCGAGCGGCTCCGAGGCTTAGGGGTCAGTGTGGCGATCGACGACTTCGGCACCGGCGAGTCGTCGCTTCGTTACCGGCAACAGTTCCAGGTCGAGATCCTCAAGATCGACCGGTCGTTCATCACCGCCCTGGTCGACGACCCCCGCGGGCGCACCATCGTCGCCGGGATCGCCTCGCTCGCTTCCAACCTGGGAATGCTCACCGTCGCCGAAGGGGTCGAGACGCCCGATCACGCTCAGATCCTCACCACCCTCGGCTGCGACCTGGCCCAGGGCTACCACTTCGCCCGGCCCCTGCCCCCCACCGAATTCGAGAACCAACTCCGCCAACGGACGATCTTCCTGAGCTGACGAGAGGGCGGGGCAACGGGAACGGGAACGGATGCCGCTCAGCTCGGCTGTGCCCGGGCCGATGGAGTCAGCGTGGGGAGCAGGGGGATACCAGCCTTCACAACACTGGTTCACCTACTGTCATGTAGTGACATAGCCCAGAGTTCTTGGACAATGGTCATCCACATCTAGCCTGCCGTTTACGTAAACGTCGTCCCGGGAGCGTGAGAGTGGCGGAACCTCAGAAAATCGAGCGTCTGCCTATGACTTCGCCCCTGGCGACCCGACGAGGTGCTCGGATGGCAAAGCGCGCCGTCGACATGACGGTGGCCGGCGCCGGACTCCTGTTCTCACTTCCTCTCCTGGCTTTGCTGCTGCTGGGCTCGGCGGTCGCCTTTCGGGCCAATCCCCTGTTCGTACAGCACCGGCTGGGCCGCCACGGTCGACTCATACCGGTGCCGAAGGTCCGCAGCCTCCCAGTCGAAACGCCGAGCACCGCCGACAAGCACCAGCTCGCATCGGTCGAGGTCCCGCCTTGGGGCCGGTTCCTCCGGAAGTCACATCTAGACGAGCTTCCCCAGCTGTGGACCGTCCTCGTCGGCCACATGAGCCTCATCGGCCCACGACCTGAGATGCCCCATCTGACCGAGGGCTTCTCTGACGAGTTCGCCCAGCTCCGAGAGTCAGTACGCCCGGGGCTCACTGGCTTGTGGCAGATCAGCACCGGCAGCGCCGGCCTCATCAGCGAGACGCCAGAGTTCGACACGATTTACCTCACCAGCTGGAGTCCCCGCCTCGACATGTGGGTGCTGGCCAAGACGGTGCGCCTGTACATGCCCGCCGGCGGAACGGTCAGCCTCAACGAACTCCCCGATTGGGTCGAGTTGCCCGAGGTTAGAGCCGATGACTTTGCCATGACCGTCGTAGGAGGCTGACGTGCACATTCGGCACGTCTGCTGCTCTGAGCCGCTAACCCCAGGCCGCACTGTCCACTTCTTCAAACCAAGCTTCCGCCGTCCCAGCCGTCCTAGCACCATGGTTACACCTTGAACGAACCCAAGCCCTCAATGATGGTCGCAGGCGTTCGTATTGACCCGATGGACGCCCATCAGGCGTCTTCTGAGATCATCAAGCGCGCCGGGCAGCCCGCGGCCGTCCACCTCTGCAACGCCTACACCCTCTCTCTGACCTCCAAGGACAAGGACCTCGAGGATGCTCTCAATCGGGGCGATCTCAACCTGCCAGACGGGATGCCTTTGGTTTGGATCGCTCGTCGCCTAGGTATCAGTATCGCCGACCGCGCTTACGGACCTGATGTCATGCTTGAAACTCTCGACCAGGGTCGACACCATGGTCTTCGCCATTACCTGTACGGAAGCACTCCTGAAGTTATCCAGAAACTCAAAAGCCATCTGTTCAACGAATACCCTGGCATCGATATAGTTGGCGCTGAGCCTCATCCGCATAGGACCCTTTCCGATAAAGAAGAGAGTGACCTCGTTCGTCGGATCATCCAAGCTGAAGCCAGTGTTGTATGGGTCGGCCTGGGAACGCCCCTTCAGGACATCTTCGTAGACCAGTTTCGTGAACGGATCTCGACCCCATTGGTGGCCGTGGGAGCGGCGTTCGACTTTCATGCCGGTTTAAAGAAGCAAGCGCCACCATTGCTGCAACAAGCGGGCCTCGAATGGGCCTTTCGCCTAGCGACCGAGCCCCGCCGATTGGCGAAGCGTTACCTTGTTGGGAACGCGATCTTCCTTCGAGCAGCATTAAGCCCCCGGCCCCACATCGTGGATTGACGTCATGGCACACGGCGAGCCCCGGCTCCTCACCAAAGCATGACCTTGCAGGCTCTCTCGCTGACCCCCGCGGTACTAAGAGTCCCCTTGCTCGGGGTCGGTGTCGTTTGTGGGCTGTTGATTCCGCACTCACCACAATTTGCGCTAGCACTCGCCGGAGCGGCCGTAGCGCTATGTCTCCTACCTACCAATGCATGGCTATTCTTGACATGGTCGGTATTGACAGGGCTGATAATCCTGTCGTACGGGTTTAACAATATCCCGTTTGCCATAGGTCAAATTAGCGTTCCACTCGTCGACATTGTCCTGCTATATAGTCTCGTCGCTTCATTTCCCATATGGTGGCCGACCACAAGGTCGGGTTTAGCTCGCAGGCTATACCTTCTACTCATTGTTGTTACGGCCGTGGCCGTCGTTCGCCTAGCTATAGACGTGCCCCGGCATGGGGTAGTAGCGGGCCGAGATGCGCTATATGTCCTAGAAGCGTGGGGAGTTTTTGTAGGCGTGGCTGTCGGTCGCGTTCTCGGACAGGCCCGGCTTGAACGGTGGCTTCGCACGGTATGGATGATGGCGCTCGGATGGTATGCCCTATACCCGCTACGCGATCTAATAGAGGCGGCGGGACCAACCGTGGGGATTCAACGACCAACACCACTTTTGGGATTCATAAATGCCGCCTTCGTGGCGGTCCTACTATTGTTCTGGTTTCTCCAAGAACGACAGCGTTCGGGCCTAGTTCTTGCTGGCGGCTCCTTAGTGATACTCCTAATGGCCCAAGCACGAGGCCAATATATTGCGACCCTTCTAGCTGTAACTGTAGGATACGCCGCCCATAGCCTCTGGGCCCCCGGTAGAGGCTCAACCAGCGCCACTAGGGTCGTTCGTAGACTAGGACTCGCTGTTGCCATGGGCGTGGTAGTACTGGCAGTCATTCCGCCCCTCCCTGGTCGTCTTGGTCAGGAAGTAGGACTCGAGACTGTGGCCACGCAAATGATGACGCTCTTGGGGGAAGACGGTCCCGGGGCTGGCAGCGCACGACATCGAGCGGAAGCCTGGCCGGAACTAGTTGATGCGGTCGAAGCCGCTCCGCAGGGATGGCTCGTTGGCCTCGGGTACGGCCCAGACCTGTTCGGAGGGTTTAAGTTAGATGGTGAGATCGCGGTGCGTAAGCCCCATAATGATCCCCTCGAGGTCTGGGCTCGTACCGGGGTTATGGGGCTGGTGCCCTGGCTCGCGCTTATCGGGTCCATTGGCTGGTGGGCCATTCGCGCTGCTCCTCACTATCGCCGAGGATGGTGGCTCATCGCGCTGCAAATGGCCATGCTAATGACAGCGTTGACGCAGCCTGCCTTCGGCTTTGCGTACCGAGGCATGGCCTACATGCTGTTGATGGGGGCTGTAATCGGTTCCGTCGAATTTCCCGAGGTCTGGCGCAAGGATCTCCGGCGATCGCACGTATCAGGCTTGAGACCGTGTCCCCCCGCGCAGGATGTGGAAGCTGATGATGCCAGAGCTTGCGCTCCTGAGACGGCAGACTGAGCTCCAGTGAACATTCGATGACCCGAGTACGGCACGCTCGGCGCTACGTGCGAATGCTCCCTCTTGGTGGCAGGGTGCTCTGGACGACCCTCGATCAGGGCGTCTCGAGCCTTACGAACCTCGGCCTCAGCGTGGCCGTCGCCCGAGCAAGTGACGCCGAGGCGTTCGGCACCTTCGCACTGGCATTCGCCATATACACTCTCGCCTTGGGACTCGGGCGGGCGCTGGCGACGGGCCCGCTTGCTATCAGGCACTCGGCAGGGGACTATCGAACCTGGCGGGCAGCCACAAAAGCTGCGGCTGGTAGCTCCCTTGGCATCGGCTTGATTCTTAGCGTAGCGATACTTGGGCTTTCGGTGGCGACGACCAGCCCACTCACCCGCAACCTGATTGCACTCGCCATCACCCTTCCAATGCTTCTTCTTCAGGATGCCTGGCGATTCGGCTTCTTCTCGGCCGCTAAGCCAGCGTCTGCGTTGCTGAATGATGTTATATGGGGCGGGACATTCTTAGTCATTATGCTCGTGCTCGACCAGCGCTCGGTTCAACCGAGTAGCCATGTCTCTCTACTAGCGTGGGGCGCCTCCGCAGGAATCGCAGCTCTGATCGGCGGGCTCCAAGCTCGCATAGTGCCGACACCCGGTTCGACACGTCAGTGGCTCCGAGACCAGAAGGATATGTGGCCGAGCCTCCTGGGCGACTTTCTTGTTAGAACGGGCGTCGGCCAGCTCATGGTCTTTGGTACCGCCATCATCGCTGGCGTCGGAGCCTCTGGAGCGATAAGAGGCGTCCAAGTGGCCTTTGGGCCTGTTAACGTCCTGCTGATGGCGAGCGTTGCCCTATTGATACCAGAGGGAGCGCGAGCACTCAACCGCAGTACAACGCTGTTGATCTCAGTTGTGAGAGTGGCCACCGGCGCTCTGATAGGTGCGACTGTCTTATGGGCGATCCTTATGCGGTTACTACCGTTCGAAACAGGGGAGGCACTTCTTGGCGAAAGCTGGGCTCCTGCCCGGACGCTCCTTCTGAGCTACAGTTTGGTTCTAGTGTCATCGGCGCTCTCCACCGGCGCAAATGTGGGTTTGCGAGTACTGGAAGAACCTCGACGCGCCTTCAAGATTCGAAGCATTACGGCACCATTCATTCTCTCCTGTGGACTTGTGGGTGCCTGGGCAGATGGAGCCCAAGGAGCCCTGATCGGGCAAGCCATTCCAGGCATGCTGGGGTGCATCATCTGGTGGCGCCAGTTTGGCGACGCCTCTCGCTCCGTCAGATCGCCAGAACCGCTGCTGATAAACCGCGAGGGACCTACATCACCATGAACCTACCGATTCAATTGTTAAGAAAGGATTTCTGGTGATCAACCGCGCTTACGTCGACAAGATTCTTGATCGTGCTAGATTCGCAACCGACACCTTCCCGCGTCTGGACTACCAGCCGGCGCCTTGGCTAGGACGCCACAAGGCGAGACGATCATCCGGCGTAGAATCAAGATGGGAAGCGATCCGCTCGAACCTCCCAATCGATACCCGGTCAGCAATAGATGTCGGCTGCAACACTGGCTATTTCTCGGTGGAGTTAGCACTTCGGGGAATACCCACCATTGGGATAGAGAGATTCGGCAAGTATTATCGACCCGCGCTGTACACGAAGGAGCGGCTACAGCTTGACAATCTTGGGATTATGGTACTTGATCTGCAGTTGAAGACACTCCCGCTAATCCCCTCTGCTGACTGCATTCTTTTCCTTTCGGTCTGGCACCATCTAGTCCGAGGCTTCGGGCTGGAGATCGCCACGCAGTATCTAACCGAGATTTGGTCGCGAACAGATAAGGTGATGTTCTTTGAGAGCGGCGAGGGGGAACTCGACAGCAGCTGGGGTCTACCCCCGATCCCAGAGGATCCTCGGAGATTCTTTTCTCAGATGTTTGAAACGGCGTGTCCTGGAGCCGAGGTCACATTTCTTGGACGGCACGCAGCTTTCACGCCGGATGGCGCGAGCTGCGAACGCGGGTTGTACCGGTTGGCTAGGTAGTCGTGGGGGTTGGTCCGATGCTCAAGCCTGCGGCGGTCATGTTCTTAGCCCGGGCCGGGCTACGAGATCCAGTAGTCATTTCACAGACTTGCGGACGTCAGGCAGCCGTTCTAAGACTTAGGGGGCTCGGTGGTCCGCTCCAAGATCGCGAGCTAGCTTTAAAGATCTATCGGCCGGAGTATCAGGGCAATACTACCGAAGCGGTTTCAGAGGAGGCCGATGCCTTGCATCGCTTCGGACTTACGCTCAAGGATCGAGAGGCAGGAGTGACCTGCCCTCAAGTGGTTGCATCCGATCCAAACGCTGGCTTGCTACTTACTGAATGGTGTGACGGTCTTCCGCTTTCACAGGCCACCAATGCGTCCGACTGGGACTCTCGAAAGCGTGACATCGCGAGACGGCTGGTGAGTTCGATCCGTCTGCTCCACAGTGAACTTGCAGTTCCCTATGGCGACTTCCACTCGGAGAATGTCCTAGTCGCGGCAGAAGGTCTCTACCTAGTCGATCCCACCTATGCGGGACGGTACCCTAGACGGCTAGAGTCCACTGCACGAGGTCTACTAGCCTTCGATCTGGGTTACTGGGCTTACTCCGCGGCCGCTCGAGCGCCAGGACGGACGGCACGCGGCCAAGTAGCGATTGCCTGGCGCGAGATTATGTTCACCAGGAGTCTGATTGGCGCTGCGCTGGAGACTGATCCTCAGCCGCGGGAGCTTCTGGTGAAGATTGACTCTTGCGCTCGGGATGCGGCGTCTGGCCTGTCACGATCTCGACTAGGAGTCGTTCTTCGCTATATAAGCGCCACGATTCGGCGTTGTATGATCTGCTCAATGATGCCATTCACTGTTCGATAGGACGGCGCGCGAGTATCTCCGAATACTGCGAAAGTAGGAATCGACGAACGACGTCTGCATGAAAGCGTTCCTCGAACGCCTTACGAGGCGCCGAGCCCATGCCAGGATGCTGGGCGGCGGTCGAAAGTGCGCTCGCCAAGGCGTCCGGTGACGGATGCGCCAGCCAACCTATACCGTCGTCAATTAGGTCTCGCATAGGCACAGTCTCTAATGCGAGTACCCTACGGTTGTGGGCGAACGCTTCTAGGGCCACAGTTGGTGGACCCTCGATCGAAATTGAGGGAACGACAACTACGGCGCAGGCCCGGAATCCTTCCAACATTTCTTTTGGGCCGAGCGTACCAACATACGAAACGCTTTGGAGTTCGTCGGCTCGCGACTTGACCTCGCCCCGGAGTGGCCCGTCGCCTGCTATGACAAGGGGCATGTGGCCATCAAGGCCCGACATCTCCCATGCATCAAGTAGCAGACTGATCCCCTTCGCCTGTTCCAGCCTGCCGGCGTAGAAGAAGCCACGTCCAAGGGGTTGCGCGGGTCCGGGATCGTCAACAAAGTTGGACTTGATTGCGACCTGCCGTCCTGAAACCCCGCCCGCCCTCAATTGTTCAGCAATTAAGCTATTGAGTGCGAAGTACCGATCCACCAGCATCCAGGTTGGGTGATGGACAGCGGCTGCAGTCGCTATGACCATACTTTGCATGGCCGAGTCGCGATAACATCTGTGCCGAATTCCGGGCAGAGCGATGGTACGGCCGGCGCACAGGGTGCAGTTGGCACCTTCCCGAAAGTACAGCCCATTCAGGCAACTGTGTCTATAGTTGTGCACTGACTGAACTACGCTTAGTCCCGAACGTTTTGCGGTCCGAATCACTGCAGGCGAGATCAGTGGATAGGGATTGTGCAGATGAAGGATCTCCGGTCTCTCTCTATCGATGATGTCGGAAACCGCCTTCGTGTCTCTGTGCGACCATATGGGCCGTATTGGAAGCTCCGCTCGCTCCAGTAGTGACATCGATTTGATATCATCACTTTCACGGATCCAGGTCGACACCTGTACGCCAGCATCGCGCAACATTGCGATCTCACGATCGACGACAGAGTTCTCTCCGGATGGAAGTGAGGACCGATACCGGTTGTGCACGACGAGAACCCGTAGTGGATCCGCCGACGAGTCGGGCGGCGACACCGCCTTTGGCTCCTGGCCCCCGGACAGACCGACGTCAGCCACGGATTTCCTTGATTCGAACGAGCGTTCCTCGGATTCCAAGGTCGCGAGCTCTTCTCATGCGACGCAGCGTGAGCTTGCACAGATCTCGTGCACGATCTTGGAATGCGGGCGCCCCAGAGGGAGGATGGATCATCCACATATGGTGGTGACCGGTACGAAGGCGAGGCGATATCGGCGGTGTAAAGCGTACGAGCTTGAACTGCTCCTCAATCGCGGCGGCTAGTTGCTGATAGCCCAATTCCAGGGCCAACTCCTTGAGGGCTGGCTCTGCTTCATTCATATAGGTGATCCGGAAGTTCTCGCCCTGTTCACCGGGTCGCCCGTAGTAGTGGGTGGCTAGATCCAGGTAGTCTTCCAGTTCATTTGCAACCCGGATCAGCGCAGCTTCTTTGTTGAGCATGGGCGCGGTCGGCAGGCTTTCCAGAACGAATTGGACAGCGTCAGAGGAATGCGACCATTTGAGCTCGTCATATGCTGAGACCAAATCCCACACCTCTGATCCGGCTGCCGCGGTAACCTCCTTTGCGGGCGAGCTGGTCCCGAAGTCGCCGTCGGCGATGGCCGCATGCAACAACGCTGCGCTGATGGTAGTCACTGGTCGTTGCAGCCAGACGAGAATGCTCGCGGTGCCTACGACGTGGGCCATGAGGTCCTTACCCGAGCCTCGAATCTTCCCTACGTAGATCCGAGTAGCCAAGCGGTGAGCGCAACCGATCGCCTCGATGTCTGCGACCGGGTAACCGGATGAGGCCATCTGGTTGTACAACTGGATATTCGTCTGCGCGAACACTTCCACGATTGAGCTCCTTACTGCGGCCGGCCGGAAACGGGATGGGCCGTGGTGAAAAGGTCTCGCACGAGGGACGCAGTATCGGTCGCCGTGTCCGTGAGAGCGAGGGCACTTCGAGCAGCAGTGCGTGCATCTCTGCCAGCTTGCTCAGTCGAACGGACGCTCCTGACAAACTCGGCCAGACCTTCGAGGGTGTGAATCACCAAGCCGCCGGCAACCTGGGAGATTGGCGGGGTCTTGAAGCCCCGCCCGGACTCATAGTCAGTGAGGTCGGGACAGTAGAGGGCGAGCGGGCGGTCGAGTTCCAGGTACTCGACCCAGACGCTGGAGTAGTCGCTGATCAGGGCATCGGCCATGGCGAGGAGCTGGTACGTGGAGATTCCGGCGGCCCAATGCTCGTCAGGCGCGAGCGAACGTATGCCCGTCTCGGAGCCAGCCGACGTGTCGAGAGGATGGAACTTGGCAAGGATTTCCACGCCATCTTCAGCTTCTGCTGCAAGGACCCCCGCTGCTTCTCGGATGACATTCATGCTGGATGACGGAGCGGCCACGTCAGACCAACTCGATCGCCCGTTCACCGCTCGGGCTTGGCGATAAGTCGGCATCCACAGCACCAGCTTTGCTGCTGGGTCGAGCCCAAGCCGGGCGAGAAGGTCACGACGAGGCGGCTCGCCGAAGGCATCCTGGCGCGGATGTCGTGACAGGATCAGCCGATCAGGCTCCACCTTTTGAGCACGCGCAGTCTCCCCACCCCACACCGCCGTGTTCGCGACCAGGTAAGGCGAGGGTGGTCTGCGCCGGCCCGGAAGGACCGCCGTGGCTTTCGGCCCGTGACCGTGCCACAGATTGACGTGGACCCGTCCCAAGCGCGGAACAGGCGACCCGAAGAGGCCGTGGGTGTAGAAGACATGACGACCGCGAAGGAACCTCCACACTGCCTTCGGTCCGCGCCTTGTGAGGTAGCGGAGGTTGGTCCCTGGGGGTTGCCCGGACACCACTTCGAAGTATCGGCGGGCGGTGTCCACATCATCGACGAGCACCCACACCTCGCCGTCCTGTTCAGCCGAGAGAGCCATAGCGACCCTGATGGCGTTCTCTTCTGAGTCTGGCCAGCCAGCGACGACTGCGTGAGAACCTGGCGGCAGAACGAAGAAGGCCCATTGCAGCAGCCGATGAGCAACGGTGACACCTGCCCGGGCGATTCTTTGCTTCAAGTCAACGCCCAGGGAGTTGTTCTACGGGATCCACTTGCTTCCAGCCAGAGAGCAGCTGCTCCGCCACGAGGTGGTCGACCGGCGAGGTGATCTTCAGGTTCTGATCGTCTCCGACGACTGTCGCAATCACGGCTTGCGGCTTATGGAAGAGGACCACTTCGAACAAGGTCGCCACGCTGGTCGCGTCGAAGCTGCCGCTCGTGAGAGCCTCCATCAGCAGCGGCATCCGGAACACCTGTGGGGTCTGGCCCCGAGAGAGAGGTTCCCTCGGCACCACCCGACGAACCCGTCCATCGCTCACCTCAACTACCGGGTCAACGATGGGGATCACAGGCATAGCGGCATCGCTCCCGTCCATCGCCGCGAAGGTCGCCGTGATCAACTCGCTCGAAACCAAGGGACGTACGCCATCGTGCACAGCCACAATCTCCGCCGTACCAGACAGCTCGTACAAACCGTTCAGCACTGATTCGTTCCGATGCGCACCAGCGGCGATCACGGAGAAGGGTTTCCGACAGATGTGTTCCGAGGCCACTGCCTCGATCTCCTCGCGCCACTGCTCGTTGGCGGGAATCACGATCTGGGAGATGAGATCATGCGCATCAAAGCGGCGCAGCGTGTGAGCCAGCACTGGCGCACCAGCAACGGTCGTCACCTGCTTGGGGCGGTCCGTACCAAACCTGGTCCCTAGGCCGCCCGCCAAGACGACGACCGGGAATGACCGCTCGTCTCGGTGTGCGCTTGCCTTGTTGCTGGTAGACCGAACTGCCATCTCCACCTTTGAGCACCTGCGCCCCTGACAAGTCTCCTCTGTGAACCTACAGCGGACCGGCATATGCACCCAAGGATCGAGGGGGCACCCCATGCCAGAGAACGGCCCAACTGTGACCAGCCCAGCTGGTTCAGTCGACCTAGCCGAGAGGTAGGCGGCGCCGACTTCGGGTTTGGCCGCAGATGGCGGCGTGGCCTTCGAGCACGACGGGGACGCCTTCGATCACCACATCAATGGTCGGCGTGCCGGAGGGCCATCTGGGGTCAGCTCAGGTAGATCACCCGCTGGCGGAGCTGTTGTCGGAAGGCGTCGGCCGGCATGGGGCGGGCGAAGTGGTATCCCTGGGCCATGTCACAGCCCAGGTCGGCCAGGATCTGAGCATGGTGGGCGGATTCGACTCCTTCGGCGATCGTCACCATGCCCAGCTTCGACGCCATCGCCGCGATTCCGGCCACGATGGTGCGCCCTCGATCGTCGTCGACGAGCGCGGTCACGAACGAGCGGTCGATCTTGATGATCCCCGCCTGGAACTTGTGCAGGTAGCGCAGCGAAGACTCGCCAGTGCCGAAATCGTCGATGGCGACACTGAGCCCCGCCTCCCGCAGGCGTCGCACGCTCGACACCGCTAGACCCAGGTTCTCGATCAGCGCGGTTTCGGTGATCTCAAGGTGGATCCACCCGATGGGGAGCTCGGCCGAGCGAACGATCGCCCGCACCTTGTTCTCCAACCGGTCGTCGTGCAACTCGGTGCCCGAGATGTTCACGGCCATGGTGAACCCGGCCTGCTCATCGATCAGGCCCGCTTCCCGCCACTCGCACAGTTGCCGGCTCACCTCTCCCAGCACGAAGTCCGAGATGAGGTGGGCGATGTCGGCTGCCTCCACCAGGGGGATGAACTGGTCGGGGAATCGGGGACCCTGCTCGGGATCGGACCAGCGCACTAACGCTTCGGCACCAAAGATGCGACCACTCTTCAGGTCCACGATCGGTTGGTACGCCACATGAAGATGCCCCGAGTCCAGAGCGTTCTGAAGGTCGCGCCGGATGATCACCTTGGCCAGTTCACTGGTGATCGTCGAGCGCGAGTGGCGCACGAGGAACGCGCAGAGGAGGCCGACGAGGACGAACGCGCCTAGACGCAACATCCAGTTGAGCGGCTCCTGGCTCATGCCAAGCGAAACGTTCAGGGGCAGTAGGGGACCGGCGGCTAAGCCAGCGACGGTGCCCGAGGCCAACGCCCCCACCGGGCCGAAACGCACGGCGGCGAAGATCACCGGAACATAGAAAAGGTGGGGGGCGACGGTGCGGGAGCCCCCGGACCAGTAGGCGATGGCCCACGCGAACACGACCATCGCCCCCAGAAGGGAGATCCCGGTCAGGGCGGGACGCTCGGCGATGGATTGCAGCAGGCGGCGAGTGAACGAGCCACTGCGCCAACCCAACCGACGGGGGTCGACGGAGGGGTTCATCATGGAGTTTTCGGCCTCGCAGGCTCGAGAGTTGAGCTGTCCCCCGAGGGCGAGACTAGATGCGATGGCGTGACCATGCGTCGACAACCTCGTCGCGGGCGTTGCCCAGGTCTCGCATGGGGACGCCGGCGAGGAACAACGCCGACCAGATCCGCTCGCACTCGACCCGCACCAGCGAGCGGCTGATCCCCAGATCTTCGGCCACCTGCTGGTGGCTCGCCGAGGTGCCGCCCGCCTGCAACGGGCGCACGTAGGCATCGAGGATGGCCCGCTGCCGTTCGGTGAGTTCGGGGGTGGCGCCGGTGGGCGGATCGAGCTCGTCGGGCGAAGCCTCGATGCGGACCCACCGGGGCCGGGTGCGGTCGCGGTTCACCCGCACCGCCAACTCGTAGGTGGTGATCGACCCGGTGATGAGGATGTCGAACACCGGATCGGCGGGTGAATGCATGTGACCCGGCGAAACCGACACCAGCGGACGGCCATCGATGCGAATGTCGAGGGCCAGGCTCTCGTCGAGGTTCTCGACAAAGACCCGGCTGTTGATGGAGACGATGCGACCGGCCAGGCGGGGGACCACCTCGTCGTAGATGGGCGCGGCGCCTACCCGCAGGTCGACCTCGGCGCTCCGTCCGAAGGTGAACTCACCGTCGAACGGTAAAGACAATGTGCCGAACTCGGACGACACGGTCGCGGCCGGAGTGGTGTCGGGATCGACCCCCCGGTTGCCCATCATGTTGTTCACCGTAGGTAACGTCCCCGCCTCCGAACACTGGCACCGGGTGACATAGCTCGCCTAGCCCGCCATGCCGCAGCTGGCGGGCGTCGCCAACGGGATACTGGCCAGGGTCACCCCGTCGATGTCATTGAACACTACGTTGTCGTGGCCGCCCAGGCAGTTCCACACCCCACCGTCGGGAATCCAATGTCGCCGACCATCGGCGAACCACCAGGCCGTGCCGTTGGGTTGGCGCAGGATTCCCGAGCGAGAAGGCAGGGCGCCGGGAGGTTCAGCCACCAGGGTTACCTCGAGATCTTCGCCGTTCAGGGCGAGCCACGGTTGGGCAGACGTGACCGGCAGGTGGACCAGGCCGTGTTCGAAATCCTGCTGGAGTGCATCGGCGATGGTGAACGGGTTGGTCATCGGTAGGCCCAACGGACCGTCGAACCCGCCGAGGCTCTCCCACATCTCGAACACCGGCTGGGACATCCAGAACGCCTGGGTGTCGGCCCGCCGCCCTACGAGCAAGCCCCCTTCTGACAACCGCACCAGAGACCCGACCCCAGGTCGGGGGTCGAGCACCTCGACGGGATAGCCGCCGAGCACCATCGCCAGTTCGGACCCTCGACCGGCGATCTGCTGGTCCGACCTCATCAGCACCGGGTGCAGCAGCACAGTGCCCTGCCGCG
>CAYUGQ010000075.1:0-13649 GCA_964444305.1 uncultured Candidatus Sumerlaeota bacterium | reverse complement strand
AGCATTTAAGGCGTGTTTGTTGATCTCACGGGCCAGGCGCTCAGAATCCACGGAATGGATCATATCAAAATTTTGAACGGCCTGCCTGGCCTTGTTGGTCTGAAGACGTCCGATCAGGTGCCAGCGTAGACCGGCAGTATCGGGATGATCGGTCAATTCTTCAATTTTGGAGACCGCTTCCTGGATGCGGTTTTCGCCGGCATCGGTCATTCCGTCTTTGGCAGCGGCGATGATTGCCTCAGTGGGGTAGGTTTTGGTTACGGCGATCAACCGAATATCATCCGGGTTTCTTCCGCATCCGCTTGCGGCCTGATGGATTTGGTCTTTTAGGATTTGGATGTTTCGGGCTATGTGTGAAAAATTGCTCATGTGATTAGGATACCTTTTTTGCCCGATCCAATTTAAGAATGTGAGTCAGGAGAGGTTCAGCCACTGGCGCAGAACCTGGGTGTAACCGCGAATGCGACTTTGCAGGAGCAGGTCATTTCTACGAATGAGCTGAAGAGGCAGCATGACGGCCAGTCGCATAATCATATCAAGAGTAACGACGAAGTACATGCCGGTGAGGCGGAGGCCGGAGTAGTTTTGATCGACGAATCTCTTCATGCCGTCAAAGAGGCGGATAATTCCGCGTTCACGTGCAGCGCCGGCGGGGGGGTCTCCCTGTGTATGGATGATTCGAATCGTGGAATCATAAAGGACGGGTAAGGCAACTTGCTGACAACGCCAGCAAAGATCTGTGTCTTCCGAGTAAAGAAAGTAATGGTCAGAGAAACCATGGAGTTTATGCCAGGTATCGCGGTTCATCAAAAGAGCCGCGCCCATTAGCCAGCCGACATGTTGTGGTTTTGATTCACCAAAAACAGCAGGGGACAGGCTGCTGGATTTCTCGCCGGAGTTAACGGGGTTTTTTGCGGCGGGGGCAGATTTGAATCCTCGCCCCGTGCCGCCAGTCCACGACCCCTTTTTCCGGTTAATCAGAAAGCCTGCCAGCAATGAATGGGTCAGCCAGTAATTAAAGGGAGAGTAAAACTCGTAGCTGGATCGCTGGACGGTGCCGTTGTCATTGTGAAGCGCCGGCCCAAGAATGCCGCCTTTCGGGCAATGGCGTTTGTAGGCCGCAATCCACTTTGCAAGCTGACCGTCTGGGACAACCGTATCAGGATTCAAGATACAGATGTATTGGCTGGAAGATGATGCGTAGCTGGCTCCGAGGTTGCAGCCAAGGCCATAGCCGACATTTTCCGGAGAGCGAACGACGCGAACAGGGGGGTCGCTCTGGAGGTTGGTAAAATCGTGTTCGGGCGACGGGTTGTCGACGATGACGGCTTCCCAGGGATGGTTTTGATGACGGAGGGATGCAACGCAGCGGTTGGCGTAAGCGCTGGTTTCATAGTTTACGATTACGATGGTTACGAGTTCCATGTTGTGTTCTGCGGGTTCGAGTGCCATTAAAATTGCTTAACCTTATAGGGCGCGCTCAGCCTGAATAAAAGCTTTGAAGTTTCAATGATTCAGGGGTGAGCATTAACAACAGTGTCAGTGGGTGCAACGAGCATTTTGTGGACGCTTGTTTATCCGCGTGGACTTGTGTTACTATAACTTACTTACGGAAAGCCTAGCATGAAAAAGAATGGACTTCAGCAGCTTGCATCATACGGCCAGAGTTTCTGGATGGATACAATCAGCCGGGAGATGATCAAAGACGGTACTCTTCGCCGGATGATCAAGCAGGATGGTCTTCGAGGGGTGACGTCCAACCCTGATATTTTTCAGAAGGCGATTTCCGGCAGCAACCTTTATGATGACCAGGTGAAAAAACTGGCGCTGGCAGGGCGGGATGCCTCGGAGATTTATGAGGGACTGGCGGTAGAAGACATTCGAAAAGCCGCTGACATCCTGAAGCCGGTTTATAAAGAAACAGATGGCGTGGATGGGTACATCAGCCTTGAGGTTTCCCCTTATCTTGCGTTTGATACGAAAGGGACGCTGGCCGAAGCGCATCGGTTGTGGGAGGCCGTTAATCGGGAAAATGTTTTTATAAAGGTGCCGGCCACTCCGGAAGGTATTGTTGCTATCCAGCGGCTGATTGCGGATGGCATAAATGTAAACGTAACCCTGATATTTTCCCGGTCGGCCTATCGGGATGTGATGGAAGCTTATATTTCCGGACTGGAAGAACGGCGGAAGGCTCGCAAGCCCGTGGATCATGTGGCCAGCGTGGCGAGCTTTTTTATCAGCAGAATTGATGTATTGATTGATGGAATGCTCAGCAGCCGGACAGATCCGAAGGCCCATGCATTGATGGGGCAGGTGGCTTTGGCCAGTGGCAAACTGGCCTATCAGGATTACAAAGAAGTGTTTTCCGGAAAGCGGTGGAATGCTTTGAAGCGAGCGGGCGCAAAGGTGCAGCGGGCGCTTTGGGCGAGCACCTCAAGCAAGAACCCTTTGTATAGTCCTGTGGTCTATATGGAGCCGCTGGTGGGGCCAGATACAGTGAACACGATGCCCATGCCGACGATTGATGCCTGGCGGGAAGAAACGGAGTTTAGTGCGGCGCTCGAGGATGGTGTCGAACATGCGGAGCAGGTGTTAAAGGATTTGGCCGAGGTAGGGATTGATCTGGAAAAAGCAACGTGGCAACTGGTGGAGGAAGGGGTTGCCAAATTTAACACACCATTTGATAAGCTACTGGCTTCCACCTCTGAATTGCGGCTGGCTCATCTGGGGTGGGCCAACACGCAGACGGAAAGTCTGGGCAGTTATGAAATAAGTGTAAAGGGCGTGCTGAACGCCATGAGCGAAGCACGGTTTGGAAAACGGTTGGCTCATCAGGACCCATCGCTGTTTACCAGTGATCCGGCGGAATACGATAAAATTTCCAATCGCCTGGGCTGGTTGGTATCACCGCGGGCGATGTTAGATAGCGTGGCCGAAATTAAATCTCTTGCGACCACTGCCCGGCGGGAGAAAGTCCGTCATGTGGTATTGCTGGGAATGGGTGGCAGCAGCCTGTGTCCTGAAGTCTGCTCGAAGGTTTTTGAATCGCAGGCGGGCTACCCTGAGCTTGTGGTGCTGGATACGACTTCGCCAGATGCCATTGCGGCAGCGATGAAGGTGCTGGATCCCCAATTCACCTGGTTTATCGTAGCGAGCAAATCGGGTGGGACTTTGGAGACTATAAGTCTTTACCGCTATTTTCGCGATCAGCTTGAGCACGTTGGGGTGGAGAAACCAGGCGCCCATTTTATCGCCATTACGGATCCGGAATCGAGTTTGGAAAAACTGGCGGAGGAGGAATCGTTCCGTGCGGTGTTTAGCAATCCGGCGGATATCGGGGGGCGGTATAGCGCACTTTCGTTCTTTGGCCTGGTGCCCATGGCGTTAATGGGGCTGGACGTTGAGCGACTGCTGAAGCGGACGCTGGCGTTTAGCGCTGATCTGGATGTTTTGACGCGGGCGGATGCGGATCCCGCTGTACGCCTGGGGGCAATCCTGGGAACGCTGGCTCAGCAGGGGCGTGATAAACTGACCCTGCTTGCATCGGAAAAATATGCTCCTTTGGGAACCTGGATTGAACAGCTAGTGGCAGAGAGCACAGGCAAACAGGGAAAAGGAATTCTTCCGGTAACAGGGGAGAAACCGGCACGCGCAAAGCTCTACGGCAACGATCGCCTGTTTGTTTCCATCGAAGATGGAGAGGACGGCAAGATCGCTGATCTGGCCGAGACATTATCGTCAAACGGACACCCGGTGGTGCGGATCCGCGTGAATGATGCTTATGATATTGGGGCGGAATTTTTCCGCTGGGAAGTGGCGACAGCTTTGGCCGGGGCCCTTCTCCGAATTAATCCGTTCGACGAGCCCAATGTGAGTGAGGCAAAAGCGGTGACGAATGACCTTCTTGAACGTACAGTGAAGGGCTCTGAGGGGGATGTGCCTCTGCCGGAGCAGGCGTTTGGGAAAGATGATGGCCCGGCGGTTTATTTCAGCGATGCAGTCGCATCAAAAGCCGGACGCGCACGGAATGTCAAAGATGCGATCAAGGCGGCAGCACAGACGGCAGAGCCGGGAGATTATATTGCTCTGCTTGCGTTTGTGGCTCCGACGAATATAAATCGGCGGGTGCTTGATCGTGCAGCGGTGGCGCTGCGCGACGCGACCGGGTGCGCTGTGACTGTCGGCATTGGCCCGCGTTACCTCCACAGCACCGGGCAGCTCCATAAAGGCGGAGCGGCGAACGGTGTGTTTGTCGTAATCGTTGAGGAGTCTCAGCTCGAAATTGAGATTCCCGGGCAGGAGTATGACTTTAACACTCTCATTCGGGCCCAGGGAATTGGAGATTTCGAGACCCTGAACAAACACGGCCGCCGCGCGGTGTTGGTGGACCTGGTCGACCACGCCCTTGCCGGTAAAAAAGGTGTGGCGTTGATTTAAAATCTCAGTAAACATCTGGTATTATTCCCCGGTCGGAGGTTAATTTCCCACCGGGGACTTACTACCACTTGATCTCTTAAGTAGATTTATGACCGCTGTTGCCCGGGGTGCCATGATGGATGCACGAGCGAAAATTGATCGTTGGAAGTCGCAGGTGGATGAGGTGTCTGCGGAGGTTCAGAGCCTGTTCAGCGATGTTGAACTCGATATTTTGAGCAAGCGTCCTGGCAAAGGGCGTTGGTCTGTGGCGGAAAACCTGGACCATCTTATTGTCGTAAATGAAAGTTACTTTCCGGTATTTGAACGCGTTCGAACAGGGCTTTACAAGACGCCGTTCCTGGGAAGGATCGGTTGGGTTACGCGGTTCATGGGGAATGCGACCCTGGCGGGATCGGGTCCGGCAGATGCAAAAAAACGCGAAGTTCGCGGGATGCGCACGTTTAAAATGTGGGAGCCCCGGAAACGGGATTTCTTTCCAAATCCGGTCGGAGAGTTTGTTGATATGCAAAAGGCATTAAAAAGGCAGATCGAGGCTAGTGAGTCGATCTTGGGGCAAGATCCTGTGATTGCATCTCCCGCGTCAGGTGCACTTGTCTATCCTCTATCGCAGGCAATTGATATAATTATCGCCCATGAATGGCGGCATGTGAAACAGGCCCGGGAAGCGCTTGATGCGTTATAGTAATCAGAACAGTGGCAGGGGAGTTAGTCTTTCAGCCAGATCGTGCCAGCGGGGTGATCTTGCAGGCGAATGCCCAGATTTCCCAGTTCGTCCCGGATAAAATCGGCCAACTGGTATTGTTTGGCTTCTTTGGCTTTTTTGCGGGCATTAATGAGAAGATCAACCAGACCATCGGTGAGAGCAGAATCGTCTGCCGCCTGGAACATGATCCCTTTCAGGCCAAGGCGGTCCAGCAGTTCGTGCAGCAGATTGACAAGGGCCTCGGCCTCGGCAATAACGACCTCACCTTTTGTGGCTTTTTGACGAAGCTCATTGAGATGGTTGACAGCTTCGAATAGCGAGCCGATGGCGCGCTGGGTGTTGAAGTCGTCATCCATAGATTCGTCAAAAGCGGCCCGCAGCTTATTGGTTAACTCCGTATCGGCGGGCGCACCGGGGTTGATCCCGAGAACCTTTTCGGCTGTTACGATAGCTTCTTTGATACGGTGCGTCGCGCTTTTGGCCTCTTCCAGAGCGACATCGCTGTAATCAAGCGGATGGCGGTAATGAGCTGACAGCAGGTAGAACCGGACGCTTGCGGCGTCGTAGCGCTCGAGAACCTGATCGATTGTAAAGAAGTTGCCGAGGGATTTCGACATTTTTTGTTTGTCGATAGTCAAAAATCCATTGTGGACCCAATAGCGCACAAAGGGTTTTCCTGTGCAGCCGCAGGACTGGGCGCGTTCGTTTTCATGGTGGGGAAAGACCAAATCCACGCCACCACTATGGATGTCGATGGTTTCGCCCAGATGTTCCATGCTCATGGCGCTGCATTCCAAATGCCAACCGGGCCGGCCTTTGCCCCAAGGGCTGTCCCAACTAGGCTCGCCCGGTTTAGCGGATTTCCATAAGGCGAAATCAAGGGGGTCTTCCTTGGATTCACCAACGTCTACACGGGCCCCTTCCAGAAGATCATCGATATTCTTGCCGCTGAGGGCTCCATAGGAATCGAAGCGACGAACCCGAAAATAGACATCACCGTTTTTTTCGTAGGCCATCCCTTTTTCAATTAAGCTTTCGACGAGAGCAATCTGCTGAGGGATATGCTCGGTGGCCTTTGGATGGACGTCGGCGCGTTGGACGCCGAGGGCATCCGCATTGCGAAAGTAGGCTTCCGTAAAGCGCTCCGCCAGCTCATTCCAGGGTTCGCCATTTTCATTGGCGCGATTGATAATCTTATCGTCAATATCAGTGAAGTTCTGAACGAATTTGACATTGTAGCCGCGATGCTGGAGGTGACGGCGGATTGCATCCACGACGACGAAATTGCGCGCATTCCCCACATGGAAAAAATCGTAAACCGTGGGTCCACAGTTATACATAGTCACCAAGTCAGGGTTTTGGGGCTCAAAGATTTCTTTGGTGCGCGTGGCAGTATTGTAGATACGAATAGTCATCAAAATGCGGGCTTTACGTAAATGGTTGGTAGGGTATAGAGAGAGATGGCCGGCGAAGGATTACTTGATTTTCGTATCCAGCACGCGGATGCCCAAGCCCAAAAGCATCACGATCACGCCGAGGAAATTCCATTCCATAACCAGGAAAATGCCGGCCAGGGTAAGCAGGACAGTTGAGAGTATCAACAAACCCAGGTGAACTGGTGACAGCTTGGCTCCGCCACGCTTATCTGTGCTGAGATGCAGTTCCGATTCCACGGCTTTATAATCGCTCCGAGATTTAATATTAACAATGTGCTGATCTAATCCAAGTGCACGTCTGATGCCTAGTACAAGCAAAATCTTAAAAGGCTTTGGGAATTCGGTAAAAAGCTCGGGTTTCGGACTTTTTCGGGATATTTATGTGGAAACCACGACCGCCGAACAGCTAAGAATTCGATTTGTAGTTTAGTGACTTTGGATAAGTTAGGAAGGTGCAGGGGCATGAAGCCTGGGATATTTGTGAAATTTAGTGCGGTATGGATGCTGGTGGCGGGGTTTGGACTGGTTTCGGCCGAGGTAGTCGCGCAAGAAGCGCCTGTGTATGATACTATTGTAAAGAACGGCAGGATCATCGATGGCACAGGAGCACCGTGGTTTCGGGGAGATGTGGCCATTGCGGACGGCAAAATTGCTGCGGTGGGAGTTTTGGATAAGGAAGCCACTGCCCCGCAAGTGATCGATGCGAAGGATAATTATATAGCCCCGGGTTTTATCGACGTTCACACGCATAGTGAAGGAGATTTTAATGATCGTCCGGAGGCGGAAAATTTTCTGCGGATGGGCGTGACGACGATCGTTACGGGGAACTGTGGCGGGAGTTATGTGAATCTGGAAGAATCTCTGGGTAATGTCTCAAGGCAACCCCTCGGAGCCAACGTGGCAACCCTGGTGGGGCATAACAGCGTGCGTCGCCAGGTGATGGGGAATGCACGGCGGGACCCTTCCACGACTGAGACAGCGGAAATGCAAAGTCTGGTGGCGAAGGCCATGAAAGATGGGGCGGTGGGTCTCAGCACTGGCTTGATTTATGTGCCGGGCACATATTCCAAAACCGATGAGATCATCGCGCTGGCAAAAGAAGTGGCCAAGGAAAACGGTATTTATGTAACCCACATGCGGAGCGAAGGCGCACGGGTTATTAATGCCATCGAGGAAGCGCTGGAGATCGGGCGCGAGGCTGAGCTGCCGGTTCATATTTCTCACTTTAAGATTTCATCTGCAAAACTGCACGGGCACAGCACTGAAACCCTTGGACTGGTGGAGGCGGCTCGTGAAGCCGGCCAGGATGTGACCGTGGATCAATATGCTTATGCGGCGTCATCCACCACAATTAATACAATGGTGGGAACGGAGTTTGTGGAAGGCACCCGGGCAGAAATTGTGGCTCGGATGACCGACCCCACGACGCGGTCGCTGGTGCTGAAAGATATTGTTGAGTCGTATAAAGACAGCGGTCGTGAAAATCTTAACCATGCTCGCATTGCCAGCTTCCGTGCAGATCCTTCCATTAATGGCAAAAGCATTTATGAGCTGGCCAGGCTTTGGAAAAATGATGACTCTTGGGAAGCACAGGCAGAGGTGGTGGTGGACATTATCACCAGTGGCGGCGCAGGAATGGTGTTCCACGGAATGGATGAGCGCGACGTGCAGAACATTATGGCCTATCCCCACACGATGTTTGCCAGCGATTCTGGTATCCGGCGGTTTGGTCAGGGAAAACCGCACCCGCGCGGATACGGTAATAACGCCCGCGTGCTGGGTCTATACACACGGGATCTGAAGATTCTCCGACTGGAAGACGCCATTCGGAAAATGACCAGCTTGCCGGCGCGGACCATGCGTTTCAATGATCGCGGTCTGTTGCGGCCAGGCATGGCGGCGGATGTTATTGTGTTCGATTGGGCTCAGGTGGATGATCCATCGACATTCGAACAGCCCCATGCCTACGCCAAAGGGTTTGAGTTTGTGCTGGTCAATGGTGTGCTGTCGGTTGAAGATGGTAGACTGACCGAGGGGCGTGGGGGTCAGGTAATTTACGGACCGGGAAAGAAGCAGGCTCAGAATTGAGCTAACCTGACAGAGAATTTAAAAGCGGCCGGTCATAGAAAATGGACCGGCCGCTTTGCTTTTTTTAGGCGATCAAACCGGCTTGATATGCCAGATGTCCCGGGCGTATTCGGCGATAGTGCGATCGCTGCTGAAGTGGCCCATGCGTGCGATGTTGATCAGGCATTTACGGGTCCACAGCGGCTTATCCATATATTCTGTAACGGCCTGGGTCTGGGCTTGCAGGTAGCTTTCGAGATCTGCCAGGTGGAAATAAGGGTCGCCGTGATGCAGGATGCTGTTAAAGATCCAACGGTAGGCGCCGGGTCCGCGAGGGAAGAACGTATCTGAGTTAAACACATCCATGACCCGTCTGATGGGCTCGCTGCGGCGGTAATAATCCCATGGGCTGTAGCTGTCGGTTTCGCGCATTTTGTGAATCTGATCAGCCCGAAGGCCAAAGAGGAAGAAGTTCTCCGGACCGACCGCGTCGCGAATTTCGATGTTTGCCCCGTCCAGAGTCCCGACGGTCAGGGCGCCATTCATGGCAAATTTCATGTTGCCGGTACCGCTGGCCTCTTTGCCGGCGGTAGAAATTTGTTCGGAAATATTGGCAGCAGGCATGATGCGCTCTGCCAGGGAGACGCGGTAATCAGGGATGAACACAACCTTGATCCGGTCACGGACCCGGAAATCATTATTAATGATATCCGCCAGATCGTTCACAAGCTGGATAATCTGCTTTGCGGCCCAGTAGCCAGGCGCAGCCTTACCTGCAAAAATGTAAGTCTGAGAATGCTCAGGGATGACACCGTCTTCGATCACGGCCAGGTAATCGTGAATGACTCGCATGACCATCAGGAGCTGGCGTTTGTATTCGTGGATACGTTTCGCAATGACGTCAAAAATGCTGTCCGGATCTACGATGGTGCCAGTGGTTTCCCGGATGATTCCTGCGAGGCGTACTTTGTTATCCCGTTTGATCTGATCAAATGACTCCTGCGTGGCCGAATCGTTGACGTGGGATTCCAGATTGCGCAGATGATTCAGGTCGCAAACCCAGCGCTCGCCAACGCAATCAGTGAGCAGCTTGGCCAGTTTGGGATTGGATTTCATCAGCCAGCGTCGCTGAGTTACTCCGTTGGTTTTATTGCTGAACCGCTCCGGCCACATTTCGTAAAACTCCGGCACAAGCTGGGATTTTACGAGCTCTGTATGAAGATTGGCAACGCCGTTGATGGCATGGCTGCCGACGATGGCCAGGTGAGCCATACGGATTTCTTTGAAACCGGGGCCTTCCTCCACGATGCTCATGCGTTGCAGGCGCTCCGTATCATCAGGCCATAGTTGAGCCACCTGATCGAGGAACATTTCGTTAATGTCATAAATAATTCGGAGATGACGGGGGAGCACGCGCTCAAAGAGCTCGACTGGCCACTTTTCAAGCGCTTCCGGAAGGAGCGTGTGATTTGTGTAGCCCAACGTGGCCACGGTGATATCCCAGGCATTATCCCATTCGACATGGTTCTCGTCGACCAGTATGCGCATCAGCTCAGCTACGGCCAGGGCCGGGTGGGTGTCATTAAGCTGAATGGCCACCTGGTTTGGGAAATCGTCAAAGGTGGCATTGCGCTTCAGGTAGCGGCGAATGATATCGCGGATGGCGCAGGCCACGAAGAAGTACTCCTGCACGAGACGCAGCTCGCGCCCGCTCTCCACAGCGTCTGATGGATACAGGACTTTGCTGACTGTTTCAGATGCAATACGCTGTTCAACGGCTTTGACGTACTCACCCTGATTGAACTTCTGAATATCAAATTCCTCAAATGCTCGAGCGGAATAAAGCCGGAGGTAGTTGACTGTCCTGCCACCGAAACCCACAACAGGCATGTCGCTGGGGACCCCAATGAAGCTGCGGACATCTACCCAGGCTGGTTTGATATTGCCAAGGCGATCAGGAGCTTCCACCACGCGACCGTAAATGGGAATAACGACTTGCTCATCTTGACGGTCTAACAGCCATGGGCTGTTCAGAGGGCGCCAGCTATCAGGCATTTCCACCTGCTGGCCGTTCTCAATGCGCTGACGAAAAAGTCCGTACTCATAATTAATCCCATAGCCAAACCCGGGGAGGTTCATGGTGGCCATAGAATCAAGAAAACAGGCCGCAAGCCGGCCCAGACCGCCGTTGCCCAGCGCTGCATCAACTTCCTCTTCGTAAAGTTCGTCCAGGGTATGGCCAAACTCGCGAACGATCTGCTCGGCCTGGTATTCGATGCCCAGGTTGTTGAGGTTGTTAGCCAGACTGCTCCCCATGAGGAATTCCATGGAAAGATAATAGACCCGTTTAGCACCGCTGCGCTTATAGCGTCGTTGCGTGCTGAGGTATCGCTCCATCATGAGGTCGCGGACAGCCAGAGCCACCACCCACAATAGGTTTTTTGTGCTGATGTTAGTGCCCCAGTCCTGCCCGAGACTATATTTTACGCGATGCTTGAGCTGCTCTCGAAAGCGCTCCACGGTAAAAATTGGCACACCCTCCAGCGGTGTAGGGTTCAATGGGAGGAATGTGTCTAAATCGCCTTCGACGCCGCCGGGAATGTCATCAGGGGTGGAGTTGGCAGTGCGGGCGATTGGCTGGTTATCAGGTTCAGTTTCTGTGAAATCCATATTAAGTCCTGTTTTGGAGGAGACGAAAATTTATCGTGTCTCACCTGTGTTACTTGTGTCCCGTAGCGGGATGACATGATCAGGTCATGACTTCAACTATTATATGATGCCAATAACAAGGGTGGGTTTCTTCGGTGACAAATTCTTCGGGAAACAAAGTTTTGGTGCGACCGGCGAATGCGGAAGATGGCGAAGCCATCGTGGCTTTAATTGATGCACTTGCCGTGTATGAAAAACTAGACCCGCCGAGTGAAGATGCAAAAGTTCGCCTGCTGGCCGAGGCATTTTCCGAACGGCCACGCTTTAACATTCTGCTGGCCGAAGCACCCGGCGGCGCCATTTGTGGCTACGCTTTTATCCTGGAAACTTTCAGTACATTTCTGGCCCTGCCAACTTTATATCTGGAGGACCTGTTTGTCCTGCCGGAATATCGCAGTGTCGGCGCGGGCTCAGCGCTGTTCAGCGCAGTAAAGGCGGAAGCGAAGCGTCGGGGATGTGGCCGTATTGAGTTCGTTGTCCTGGATTGGAACCAGCTTGCCCGGGATTTTTATCACCGCAAGGGCGCACGTCACCTGGATGACTGGTGCTATTATCGGGTGGACGCCAAAGATTTTTAAAGGTTCAACCTAGGCGATTACAGATCCGGCATGGACACCGTTGTGTTCAGCGAGTGTGACGGAATTCCATCAATGTAAGCGATGTCAGCCGGCAGGTCGGTTTTTAAGGTCGACGGGCTGAAGATCGGTGGGTGGGTGTAAGGCATCGGCGCCAGGTAATTGACATAGCTGCGCAGGCGAGGTGGCGCATTAAAATCATTGTTCGCAGCAATAATGCTGCTTTTGGTGTAGCCGCACGGAGCATACTTGGGAATAACATAGTTATCAATGGCCACTGCTCCTACCACAACAGGGTTGGCCGGCCCCGCGATGACAGGTCCAACTCCCGGAACGCTTTTAACAATCGGACCCATCACCGGCACCTGACCGAGGGTAGTAGGGACAAGACTTCCGCCGGCGGCTTTGCTGCCGAAATACGGCACGCTGGCTGCCGCAGAACCCCAGTGGGGAACCTTTCCAACTTTGCCGACATTCGCAACGCTACGAACGCCACCACCGATTTTGGTAACTGCATAACCAGCACCCGCTCCGCCAATGCCGATAACCGCACCACGCTGCACCAGATCAGCAGGCTCAAGCCGGTCGTCGTGTACAGGCGGAGGAGCCTGAACATGTCCATGAGGAACATGAGGCTGAACTCCCACGGTTGCCTGGGCGCTCACATGAGTACCGGCGGGGGAGGCAGTTGCATGGACAGCGGTGCCGGCTACCGGAGCCTGTGCGACACTGACGGCACAAAGGCCTGCAAAAATAATTGCGCTAAGGGCGGTAACGGAATTCCTGCGGGAAATAATGTTCACGAGCTGATATCCTTTTGATAGATGGCGGATTGTGGAAGGTTAAGTGTTATAATCGGCCATGTGTCAAGAGCACTTTTTAAGCCAGCGCCAACTGTTATGATGCGGGCTCAGGCTGGTCAATCCGTATGGAATAGATTTTTATGCCGAAAGAGCCTCCTGCGGGCGGCGGAACATTATGCATCTTGTCCACACTGATCGTAACAGGGAGCGTGTGCAGTTCCACATCAGTGGAAAAGAGTAAAGTGACGGTGTCGGCCGAATCCAGATGAACCCGGCGCTGGTCCGCCCCGCTCCGCAAAGTAAGCTTCACCGATCGGTTCGCGTATCGACCGTACTCCGGCTGGTCAAAATCCGGTGAGCAATGAAGCCGCAGGAGATATTTGCCAGGGGAGAGGGTCACCTTCAGGTCGAGGGTAACACTGGGTCTGGTGGTCCAAATATACCGGTGACCTGTGGAGTCATAACTCAGATCGAGGCGATCCCAGGCAAAAGGCCAGTTTGTCGTCGACCTGTCATCGGGACGGAAAATAGGATCGGCAGCGGTGAAAATAAACTGAGTTTCTGAGGTGGGCTGGTCCAGAATCTTCAATGATTTGGGTTCGTCGTACCACTGAGCCAAAACACGCTGGTTCAGGTTTTCCGAACGAACGAGCATATTAAGGCGATTCTGCCAGAGAATTTGGCTGTCGGCGTATTGCGTCAGCGCCCCCTGAAAGGTGTACAGATGGGCGGAATCATTGGGAAACTGAGACACAACGAAATAAACAGGCCGGTCCTCCGGAAGATTTGCCCAAGACTCCAGCAGCTCGCCAGCGGCCACACTGGTGAACTTCCGGTCATAAAATTTCTCCCAGAACTCCCCAAGTGCCGTCGAGAATCCGGGCCAAAAAGCGACTACATCCTCTTGCGTAGCTCCATC
>CAYUGQ010000074.1:4809-13667 GCA_964444305.1 uncultured Candidatus Sumerlaeota bacterium | reverse complement strand
CCGGCGCGGCCCCCCGCCAGGTATATGGTGGCGATTTTGTGGGGCGCGTTGTTGATTTCGAGGTATGCTCCCATTTGTTCGAGGACACGCTGGCAGATTTGGATGCTGTAGCGGCTTTCGCCGAGTCTGCGGGTGCCTAAGCGGCCTCTCATGCCGGGCTTTGCGGCGTATCGGAGGTAGGTGGTTTCGGGGGTTGCGTGGTTTTCGATGCGTATGGCGATGTGGTGGCCGGCGTTGTGGGTGGATATTTTTATGGCGGGTGCGGATTGGGTTTGGGCGAGGATTTGTTCGATGATTCCGAGGAGGACTGTTTCCATTTTTTCGGTATCAATGCGGACGCGGCTGGTGGTTTTGTCGTGGTTGAAGTCGAGGTGGAGTTCGGTGTTGTAAAAGTAGGGTGCGTGACGGGCTTTGTCTGCGCTGCAGCGGATGATGGTTTCGAGGTCTATGATGGTGGCGTTGATGGTGAAGCTGCCGCGGAGGATTGCCTGTATTTCAAAGGCGTCTTCGAGGAGACGCTGGGCTCGGTTGACGGCGTCTTGGAGGAGGGTTAGCTGGCGTGAGTCTGGGGTTTCGCCTCGTTCGGATGCGGTGGTGATAAGGTCGGTGAGGGCGGTTATGGCTCCGAGGGGGGAGCGCATATCATGGAGGAGTACGGAGAGGAGTTCCTCTTTGAGGCGAATTTCTTCCTGGTCTATGTTTGGGGGGGCCACGCTCAATACGGGGGGCCTGGATTGCAATTCTTTATCACGTACGCTGGTCTCCATAGTAAATATCACCTGTCAGCCATAGCTGTTAACAAGACTTGGGCCTAACCGAAATTTGAAACTTTGGTGGAGCGAGGAGGCGGGTCTGTTGAGGGCGGAGGGCTGGACGGTTTTTAGTACGAAGGCTTGATTTTGCGGGGGCAAGGAAAAAATTTGGGTGCTAGAAATCTATGCCGGGTCGTGCGGGGGTTTTGTGCTGGTACCAGTAGTGTTTTTCGAGTCGCATTTCGGTGACGAGGTCTGCGGCTTCGATGAGGTTTGGCCATGCTCCGCGGCCTGTGAGAATTAGTTCGCAGTGGGGGTTTTGCTTGTAGGTGGTGATGAGGTTGTCGACGTCTTGCTGGGGGAGGAGTTTGGTGCCGATGCAGGTGATGATTTCGTCGAGGACTACGAGGTCGTAGTTGGGGTGGTTGTCGGGGTTGAGGATGTGGTGGGCGGTTTGGAGGGCGCGCTGGGCTTCGTGGAGGTCCTGGTCGGTGTTTTGGAAGCGGAATTTCCCGTCGGGCATCATGCGTTCGAGGCCATAGGGCATGAGGTGGATTTGGGGGATTGTGCGGAGGATGTGGCGTTCGTTGTAGTGTTCGTTGGTGCCGTCGAAGCCTTTGTCGAATTGGATGAATGCGACGGTGAGGTTTGCGCCGGCGGCTCGTATGGCGAGGCCTGTGGCGGCGGTGGTTTTGCCTTTTCCGTTGCCGGTGTAGATGTGCAGGTAGGCCATGGGGTGTGGTGTTTCCTTTGTTTGGTTGTGGGGCTGGGGGTTGGGTTTAGATTTTGATGCGGGTCCAGCGTTCCATTTTGAAGAACCAGTAGAGGAATATGGATCTTACCAGCCAGTCTACCATTGTGCCGAGATATATGCCGTAGATGCCCCATCCCATTTGGAATGCGAAGAACCAGGCGGCGGCTACGCGGAGGAAGATGCCGCAGATGAGGGAGGAGTACATGGGGGTGATGGTGTCTCCGGCGCCGCGGAGTCCGCCGCCGAGGGTCATGCCGATGCCGAGGACGGGTTGTTCGATGGCGGCGATGACGAGGAGGATGGCGGCGACCTGGGTGATTTCGGGCTGGCCGGGGGCGAAGGCTTTTACGATTGGTTCTGCGAAGATGATGAGGAGGATGGCGATGAAACTCATCATAATGACGCAGTATTTTGTGCTGAAGCGGAAGGCGTGGCGGGCGAGTTCGACGTTTTTCTGGCCGAGGGACTGGCCGACGAGGGCGGATGCGGCTACGGTGAAGCCGAGGCCGGCCATGAAGGATACGGCTTCGATGCGGGTGGAGATGGCGTGGGCGGCGAGGGCGGCGGTGCCGAGGACGGCGATGAAGCGGAAGAAGATGAGGAAGCCGATGGAGAGGAGGGTTTCTTCGATGAAGGCGGGTATGGAGATGCGGACGAGGGTGCGGATGGTTTCGAGGTGGGGGAGGAAATGGTCGCGGCGGAGGTGGAATGAGGCTTGTCCGGAGAATAGTTTGGCGGTGACCATGGCGGCGGCGAAGAGAATGGAGATGGCGGTGGAGATGCCGGCGCCGGTGAGGCCGAGGCCGCCCCATCCGTCGAAGCCGAGGAGGGGAATGGCGGGGATGCCGAAGATGAGGGGGAAATTCAGGGCTATGCTGATGATGTTCATGTAGAGGCCGACCCACATAGGATAGCGGGTGTCTCCGGTGGCGCGGAGGGCGGCGGCGGAGACGGCGAAGACGACGCGTGGGAGGGTCGCGATGGCGATGATTTGGAGGTAGGGGGTGCCGGCGCGGGTGACGTCTGGTGCGGCTTTCATGGCTGTGAGGAGCTGGGGGGCGAGAATGACGCCGAGGAGGGCTACGATGAAGCCGATGATGACGCCGAGATTGAGGGCTTGGGCTACGGAGCGGGCGGCTTTTTCTGAGTCGTTTGCGCCGGTTGCCCGGGCGACCATGGCCATGGTGCCGCGATCGAGGCAGGCGAAGGTCATTTGGGCGCGCCAGATGATGACGCCGGAGATGGCGGCGGCGGCGAGGGCGACGGGTCCGTAGCGGCCGATCATGAGGGTGTCGACCATCATGAGGGAGGTATGGAGGACGTTTTCTCCGATGGCAGGGAGGGCGATATGCCATACGCGGCGTTTGAGTGCGGAGATTTGTCCTGAGGTGGGGGTGGGTTCGGCGGCTGTTGTGTTCACGGAGTTTTTTGTAGTAACATTGCTGCGGGGTGGCATTCGCGGGGAATGTTGGGTTGTGGGGGCGGAGGGGGGGGAGTTTTAGGTTTGTGGCGCGGGGGACAGGGGGAGGTGGGTTAGGATCAGGTGGCTATGGCTTATGGCTAGTGATGGGCGCAGGAATCATCTGGGGAAAACCCTATGGCGAGGTTGGGAATGTTGGGTGATGGAAGTTACTGGCAATGATGTGATTTTGGGCTGGAGTTGGCCAGATGGTTTTTTAGTTTGTCTGGATTTGGATTGTGTGGGTTCCGCTGCTGAGCGGGGGGAGGGTTGGCCATTTTTCTGTGGTGGTTGGTTTTGCTGGATTTCCGTTTATGGTGATTGGGGGGGTGGTGTTGGGGTTGATGGGTAGCTGGAAGTGGGCGGTGGTGTTGGTGGGGACGGTGTGGGTGTAGGTTTGGGTGTTGGTGGTTTGTTGGGCGGTGAGGTGGATGGTGCCGCGGGGGGTGGGGAGGCGGAGGGTGGCGTGTTGGAGGGTGGCGATTTGGGGGCGGACGCGGAATTCTTTCCATCCGGGGGTGATGGGTTGGATGCCCATGAGTTTGTGGGGGATGGTGTTGGCGGGTACGGCGCCCCAGGCGTGGTTCCAGTCCTGGTTTGGTTTGTATTTATTGTCCCAGGCTTCCATTGTTATGGTGCTGCCGGCGCGGATCATGTTGTACCAGCTTCGGTCTGACTGGGAGGTGAGGAGGGAGAGGCCGTATTGGGCGTCGCCGGCGTCGTAGATGGCGTCCATGAGGAACTGGCTGCCGTAGACGCTGCAGGCCATGCCGCGGGAGCGGATGAAGTTGAGGACGGAGGTTTGGTGTTTGGGGGGGACGATGCCGAAGGTGAGGGCGAGCATGTTTGTGTGGAGGGAGGCGTGGTCGGTGTCGATGCCGTCGCGGTAGACTTTGGCATTGTCGTCCCAGAGTAGGGTTTGGAAGGCGTGGTGGGTTTCGGCGGCTTTGGTGGCGAATTCGTTGGCGTCGTCGGGGCGGTTGAGGGCGGTGGCGAGGTGTTGCATGTCGCGGAGGGCTTTGTAGTGAAAGGCGTTTACTACGGCGTTATAGTCGGTGAAGACGAAGCCGTCGGTTTCGCCGTTGCCTTCCATGCCGAAGCCGCCGGTGTGGGGCCAGTCGACGATGTCGCGGAGGGCTTTTCCTTTGAAGTGGATGGATTTGAGGAGTTCTGGGGTTTGTTTGCCGGTGGTGGTGCTGATGAGGCCATTGGGTTCGCGGAGGGGGAGGAGGAGTTTGGCTTTGAGGTCGTCGTAGTAGTGGCGGGCGGAACGAAGGTCGCCGGTGTGGAGGTAGTCGTTGTAGGCCATGAGGACGGATTGTAGGATCCATTCGGTGGGCCAGGTGGCGTTGCGAATGAGGTATTCGTGGGAGCGGCGGGCCATGGTGTATTCGCTGTCGACGGCGTAGTGGGAGAGTTGATTGATGTAGGCGTCGGCTTCGTAGGGGATGCGTTCGCGGTCGCCGTCGATGTATATGCCGGTAAAGGAGGTGGCTTTGATGCTGTATTTGCATAGATCCCAGACGGCGTTAAGGATTGGGTCTGAGGATTCGAAGTGGGCGGCGTGGTCGTTGAAGGGGTAGTGGACGGTGTCGCGGATGATGTCGGTGGTGTTGAGGGGGTGGTTATAGTTTTCGATTTCGACGTATCGGAAGGGGAGGACTTCGCCGATGTAGTCGGGCATGAGGATGGCCTGGGGGCCGGTGTTTCGTTTGTCGGGGGTGAACTGGAGAGCGTAGGTGTGATGGCCGGGGCGAAGGGTGATGGGGTATTCGGCGTAGCGAATGGTGCCGCCGGGGGCGCGGTTGATGCGGCCGTCGGGTTGGATGGCTTCGCCGAGGCGGACGGTTATGGTTTCGCCGCTGTCGTGGGAGGTGAGATTAAGCTTGAGCTGGCCGAAGGATGCGCGGGCGAAGTCTAACTGAATGAGGTTTGTGGTTTGGGTGAGGGTGGTGGCTGCTTCGGATGTTTTTAGGAGGGGGTAGTGGGAGGTTTCGTAGGTGGAGAGGGTTGGGGCGGTTATGAAGTGGTTGATGGGGGACCAGTCAGAGGGCTTGTCGTTGGTGTCCCAGACCTGGACGCGCCAGTAATAGGTGGTGGAGGGTTGAAGTGGGGGGCCATCGTAGAGGATGTTGATGGTTTCGCTGGTTTGGATTTTTCCGGTGTCCCAGTGTTCGCTGGTGGCGTTTTCGAGGGTTTTGGGATTGGGGGAAAGGATGATTCGGCAGGCGGTCTGGGCGGCGGCGGGTTGGGGGCTGGTGAGTTCCCAGGCGAAGACGGGTTGTTTGTTGGCTATGAGGGTCTGACGGCTGGAGGTGGCGGTGTCGCCGGTGGTGGGGTAGCCGTTGGTTACCTGTAAATCTGGATGGAGGAGATGGTCAACGCGGAGGTTTTTGGCGGTGAGGTTTTGGGCGTGACTGGGTGTGGTGAGGATTGTGGCGAGGGTGAGGAGGAGGGCGATGGGGAGGGTTTTGAGGGATGGGAGGCTGGGGGTGGTTTTTGTCATGGGAATTTTTGTCCTGGGCTTTGAAGGTGATGGGTTGGATCAATGCTGGTTTGATGAGGTAGGTTGGATGGGGAAGGTGCAACTTATTTGCGAGGTGTGGCGGGCGGGGTGTGTTTCCAGTTGCAGGTTGTGGATGGGGGCTATTTAGCTGACAGTACTTTCGATTTGCAGGCAAAGGAGTGTTCGGGAATGTCAGATACTGCTGATGTTGCGGTTCGTGCTTTTCATCAGATCCAGGGGGATCGGGGGGTGGATCTGAAGTGGGCGCGGGAGACGCTGGGGGTGTTGCAGATTGAGACGCCGTCGTGGGGCTATGGGGATAGCGGGACGCGGTTTAAGGTTTTTCAGAAGGTGGGGGTGCCGCGGAATCCGTATGAGAAGCTGGATGATGCGGCGGTGGTGCACCGGCTGACGGGTTGTGCGCCGAGTGTGGCGTTGCATATTCCGTGGGACAAGGTGGAGGATTATGAGGAATTGAAGGCTCATGCGGAGGGGCAGGGGCTGCGGCTGGGGGCGATTAATCCGAACTTGTTTCAGGAGGATGACTACATGCTGGGGAGTGTGACGAACGCGGATGGGGGGGTGCGTCGGCGGGCGGTGGAGCATTTGATGGAGTGTGTGGAAATTATGGGGCGGACGGGGTCTGATATTCTTTCGCTGTGGTTTGCGGATGGTACTAACTATCCGGGTCAGGGGGATTTGAGGCAGCGGAAGCGGTGGCTGGAGGAGGCGCATCGGGAGGTTTATGGGGCGCTGGGGGAGGGGCAGCGGATGTTGATTGAGTATAAATTTTTTGAGCCTGCTTTTTATCATACGGATCTGGCGGATTGGGGGATGGCGTATAACCTGGCGGGGAAGCTTGGGCCGAAGGCACAGGTTTTGGTGGATACGGGGCACCATGCGCAGGGGACGAATGTGGAGCATATTGTGGCGTTTTTGTTGGATGAGGGGGCGCTGGGAGGCTTTCATTTTAATTCGCGGAAGTATGCGGATGATGATCTGATTGTGGGGGCGATTAATCCGTATGAGTTGTTTTTGATTTTTTATCAGATCATTTCGGCGTTGCGGGAGGAGGGAGGTGATGTGGCGGGGACGGCGGGCCGGATTGCTTATATGATTGATCAGTCGCATAATATTGAGCCGAAGATTCCGGCGATGATTCGGAGTGTTTTGAATTGCCAGACGCAGTGGGCGAAGGCGCTGTTGATTCAGTGGGATCGTTTGCGGGAGGCGCAGATGGCGAACGATGTGATGGAGGCGGAGGCGGCGTTGCGGGAGGCTTATGAGCAGGATGTGTCGTGGTGGCTGAGGGAAGTGAGAGAGGAGCGGGGGTTGCATCCGGATCCGATGGTGGCGTTTAAGGAGAGTGGTTACCTGGATAAAATTGCTGGGCGGGGCAAGGGTGGGGCGAGCTGGTGATGGGGGCGGGTTATGAGGGGGCGAGGGCTTCTTACCTGGCGGTGGACCTGGGGGCGAGCAGTGGGCGGGTGATGGCGGGGTGGCTGGATGATGATGGGAAGATTAGGCTGGAGGAGGTGCACCGGTTTGAGAATGTGCCGGTTGAGGATGGGGGGCGGCTTCGCTGGGATTTTGAGGGGCTGATGGGGGAGATTTTTGTGGGTCTGGAGCGGGGGATCAGGGGGTGCCGGGAGGCTGGGCGGCCGGTTAGGAGTATTGGAGTTGATTCGTGGGCGGTGGATTTTGGTTTAATTGACGAGAGGGGCGAGCTGACGGGGCCAGTGGTGCATTACCGGGATGGTCGCACCGAGGGTCAAATGGAGAAGGTGTTTGGGCGGGTGCCGCAGAGGGAACTTTTTCATCGGACAGGGATTCAGTTTTTGCCATTTAATACGGTTTATCAGTTGTGTGCTTTGAAGGAGATTGATCCGGGGCAACTGGAGCGGGCGGGGCATCTGATGATGATTGCGGATTTGGTGGCGTGGAGGCTGACGGGGCGGGTGGCGACGGAGTATACGAATGCGACAACTACGCAGCTTTTTGAGGCGGAGGGGCAGGAGTGGTCGTGGGAGGTGATTGGGCGGTTGGGCTTGCCTGCGGAAATTTTTCCGGAGGTGCTGCGTCCGGGAGCGCTGATTGGGAATTTGCGGCGGGAGCTGGGGGAGCGGTGGGAGGCGGAGGATGTGAGGGTGGTGGCGGTGGCGACGCATGATACGGCTAGTGCTGTGGCGGCGGTTCCGGCGAGGGCTGGGGAGCCAGTAGCTTATTTGTCGTGCGGGACGTGGTCGCTGTTGGGGACGGAGCTGAACCGGCCGATTTTGACGGAGGATGCGTTTGCGGCGAACTTTACGAATGAAGGGGGCGCGGCGGGGACGTTCCGGTTTTTGAAGAACATTATGGGGCTTTGGATTTTGCAGGAGTGTCGGCGTCAGTGGAAGAGGGAGGGGAAGGATTTTGCGTGGGGTGAGCTGGAGACGATGGCGCGGCGGGCGGCGGAGGAGCGGGGGGAACCGTTGCCGCTGTTTGATGTGGATCATGATGAGTTTTTGCCGCCGGGGAACATGGCGGACCGGGTGAAAAGGGCGTGTGTGGCGGTGAGGGCTGATCTGGCGCAGGCGGATGAGGGTGTGATTACGGCAATTGTTTTGAGGAGCCTGGCTGCGAAGTATCGGGATGTTTTCTGGAGAATTGAGGATCTGACGCTGCAGCGATTTGAGCGGCTGTATGTGGTGGGCGGTGGGGTGCAGAATGGCTTGTTGCTGGAGTGGACGGCGGAAGCGATTGGGCGGGAGGTGGTGGCGGGGCCGGTGGAGGCGACGGCGCTGGGGAATGTGGGGATTCAGATGATTTCGGCGGGGGGGATTTCTGATTTGAAGGCGCTGCGTTCTGCGGTGGCTAGGGTGGGGTAGAGGCTGGGGACAAGGCGTGGCTGGCGTGCCGGGGTGTGGTTTAGTCAGCGGGCGGCCGTGATGGCAGGGTTGAGCTGCCAAAGCCCATCAGGACGGGTGTTTTGGAGTTCAGGCGTTTGATCATCCGATCAATATGGGACATATCGGCGGGGGGCGGAGATCCGGCCTGGATCGCGGATTGCATTTCGGCGAGTTCCTTTTGAATGACCTCTGCTGGGACGGGGGGCAGTTCTGTCCATTTTGTCCAGACGAGGAATGGGCCATTGGAATCAAATCTGGTGGTGGAACTTAGAGCTGTGATGGCATTGTGAATTTGCACGTGGTGGCCGTCGGGGCTGGTGAGTTGTAGATTATTGTTGCGTAGTTCTCCTGATGGATCTGCTCCGCTGAAGGGGGCCAGGGAAAATTCCACCCGGAAAAAGCCGGGTACGTTTATGTAAACCTGATTTCCTGACAGCGAGGCGATGCTGCCGAGGTAAATTTCATCATCGAGGATTACGGTGGAATTCTCCAGCTTTAG
>CAYUGQ010000074.1:0-4709 GCA_964444305.1 uncultured Candidatus Sumerlaeota bacterium | reverse complement strand
AACGGCAGGATTTTTATGTTGGCGCTGAATTTACCGTCGATGAGTTTGGGGGATATGTGCGCACCAAATCCGCCTTGTTCGTCGGTATAGCTGGGGCCAACCATTCCGCCGACTCCGGTGATGCGTGCGCCGGGGGCGGATTGGCCGCGATAGCTTTTGATGCCTTCGGCGGGAATGATTGAGTAGAGCTGCGCGCCCAGGTAGTGGTTCTTTATGGGGTCGGGGGCAGGTGCGGAGGCGGTTGTGACGCTGGAATCAGGGATCGGGCTGGAGGTGGGTGGTTGGGCCAGGGCGGATGATGAGATCAGGCAAAGAGCCGTGAGGATGGTGGAGACTGGTTTCATGGGGAGCTACCTTTCGCAAATGGTATAAAAGCTTTGGGTTATGGGACTGATTCCGGCGATGGTGAAAGTTTCCTGTCGGAAGCTGGGTACACAGCGTGGAAGGGGGGAGGCTGGTGTTGGTGGTGGCGATCACGGGGTAAAGGCCGAGGCTGCATGGTGAGTTGTGTTGTCATGAACGGGTGAGCCGGGGAATGTTTGAGGGGGGGCGGATGGAGTGGCGTTCATGCGCATCATATCCCGTCCGACAAGCAGGCTGAGTGTGAGAATTACTGCTGCTGCTATGGGAAAGGGTATGGATACGCGGCGTTGCCAGAGGGGTTGCTTTTTGCCTGTTGAGCGGATGGGTTGTGGAGAGGGGCCGGTGAGTGTGTTGGTGTGGGATGTGGCTGCATTTGCCTGCGGCGTTTTTGCGGCCTGGGTGGATAAGGCCACCTGTAGTTGCCGCCGAAATTCGGTGGAAGGGCGTGCAGATTTTAGGGGGTTGAGTTGTTGGTGGAAGTCTTCGTTTTCCCAATCTTCGCTGGCTTTAGGGGTGAGGTCGTCTTTCATTTTTCCTCCAGTAACGACGGTGTTTCGTTTGTGATCATTTGGTTGCGGAGCTTTTCGCAACTGCGCCGCAGATGACTTTTGACTGTGTTTTCGGGGAGACTGAGTGCGGCGGCGATTTCGGAAATTTTCAGATCTTCGACGTAGCGCAACAGCATGATTTGACGGGCTGGATCGGTGAGTTGATCAATGAGGTTGAGGGCGATCCGGTACTCCTGCTGGCAGCTTAGATGGTGAGATGGTGGTGGGGAGTTTTGTGTTGGGATTGAGTTGGCGTGATCGTGATCGAGGGGGACGGTGCGATGTTTATGTCGCCAGCTTCTACGCTGGATATTTCGGGCGATACCGAACAAAAATGCGGTGAGTGTTGCTTCAGAGCCGGTCTCGGGATTACGGAAGTTTTTTGCGGTGGTCAGGAGCGTGAGAAAGGTTTCTGCGGTTTCATCCTGTGCCTGATCATGATTGTAATGTGCAAAGTAGAAGAAGCGGTAAACGGGTGCTTCGTAGCGGTTAAGAATCGCATCAATGGCGGCCGGTTCGCCTGCGAGAAATCGCTGGAGGAGGTTCTCGTTTGGCGGGTGGGGATCTGGTTTTTCTGGGGGAGGGGACAACCGGCTGGCTCCTGCTGATGCCTTTGTTTCGACTTCTGAAGGTTGAGTGCCGGAAGTGAAGGAAAGGTTGCAGAGAGGCGCTGTTTTTTTGGGATAAGGGGTGGTCGCTGATTGGTGGGATTAATTTATTTGTGCGGCGGCTCTTGTGGTCAGGTCGTCTTTCATTTTGAGGCCGGTTTGCAGTTCTGGTTCCAGCTCCAAGGCTTTGTTTACGTATTCGAGGCTTTTAATGTAGTCTTCCTGGAGCTCGTAGGTGCGGGCCATCTGGATGTAGAGTATGGGAGTTTTTAATCCCAGGTCGATGGCCTGGTAGTAGTGGGTAAGTGCCTGAGTGGTTTGTTTGGCGAAGCGATGGATGTCTCCGGTAAGAGCATACTCTTCAGCGGATGCGCCGTTTAGGGCTCGGGCTTCCTCCATCATGGCAAAGGCTTTGTCGAAGTCGGCGTTATCGGCGTGGATTTTTGCTGCTGCCATGGCGGCCTGATTTATCGAGTACCAGTAGTTGCCACGGACGGCGGGAGGGAAGCGGTCGGGGGTGATTTTTGTCGCCTGGGTGAACCATTTCAGCGCTTCATCTTTTTGACCGTAGCGGTTATGGATGGCACCGAGATTGTACAGGGCTCGGGTTTCATCGGGGATGACCCGGATGATTTCTTTTTGGAATGCAAACTCGTCGATCCAGACGGGTAGTCGCATTTCGGTCGTGATAATGAGTCCGGTGCATAGAACGGCGGGCAGCCATGCGCGGCGGACGGGAGCGGGACGGAGCCACCAGGCGGTTATGCAAGCGAGGCACAGGGCCACTCCCATGAGGGGGAAATACATGAACCGCTCGGCGAGGATCTGCATCATGGGGACAATATTTGCGGCGGGGAGAAAGGCGGCGAGGGTGAAGAGGACACCGACCAGGAAGACGCGGTTTCGGTATCCGAGGGCGAGGCTGACGGTGAGCATTGCAAGGATGAGCGTGGTGCTGAGAATGACGTTTGGCTGCAGCCAGCTTTCTGCGACGGGCCAGTGGTAATAACTTCCGAGCTGGACGGTGGGCCAGAAGGGCCAGAAGGTGAGTTGCAGGTAACGGGTTATTGCAGTGGTCATGGTGGCCATCATGAGGCTGAAATTTCCGGCGATGTAACTCACCTGAGATGTTTGTCCAAGCAGTTGATGGCGAATGACAATGTAGGTAACAGTCAGCAGTGCGAGAATGGTGGTGGCTGTTATTGCTCTGTAGTTTGTCATGGCGGATTTGAAGGTTGGCGCCAGAAACAGAATGATTGTTGGATATATGACGGCGATGGGTGGGAGGCTTTCTTTAGCGAGAAGGCCGAGGGCGTAAAGAATGGCGGCGGCGATAATAGCTTTGATGGCTGGTCGGCCGTCCGGGGGAAGTAGGACGATGAGGGCGGCCAGGCCGAAGATACAGGCGATGATATCGTCTGCGGCCTTCATCCAGCCGAGGACTTCTGTGTTTGCTGGGTGGACGGCCCAGGCAAAGGCGGCGATCCAGGTGCCGGCAAGGATTGCGGGGGTGAGTTCGGCTTGTTGATTGCTTCGAGCGGCGTAAGAAAAGACGCGGCGGAAAAAGCCCAGCAGCAGCATGGAGCAGGTGGCATGTAGAAACACTTGCTGCATGTGCCAACCGGCGGGGCGCAGATCATGGAGCTTGTATGTTATGAGGAAGTAGACGTTTCTCAGAGGTCGCCATGCAAAAACATTGTCGACGTCGTCGGAGGTGTGAGCAAAGGTCGTGGGGTCGGTGAAGAATCTGGGTATGTTTGTCCAGTCGCGGATGGCTTTGTTATAGCCGATCATCCCGAAGTCATCCCAGACGAAGGTATACCAGAATGTGGGCAGGTATACCAGGAATACACCGAGAAATAGAAACAGGTACTGGATCATGGGGCGACTGATGGCGCGCTGGAGGTCGTTCGAGTGGGCGGCGTTTTTCATTTGGCAGTATTCAACTGGGGGTCGGGGTTCTTTGCAATAAATATCTGGGGCTGGAGGGGGCGTTGGCGGGATTAAGTTTGGCGGAATGTTTTAGCTGGACGTTCGGAAGCGCTTTGCCGTGGGGCGCGATGTAAAGTGGGGGTATGGTGGTGTTAGTTGCCGGGGACTACTGTTACTTTGGTGTCCTGGGCGAGGTTGAAGTACATGAAGGTAAGGGCCATGGGGGCGAGGCCTTTGTTTATGGCTACGTGGTCGTAATGCCAGGTTTGGCGGGTGGCTGGCTGGTTGTTTGAGGTGTAGGTTATGCGTTCGCGGCGGGCGGGCATCCAGTAGCCTTCGGGGGTGGGGGCGAGGAGGATATTGGAGACGCTGATGGGTTTGTTGTTGGAGACGCGGGAGATTTGTACGGGGAGATAACCGCGATGGGGGTCGATGAGGTAATAGAGGTGTTCGCCGGGCTGGGCGGAGTTTGCGAAGTCGATGCGGAGGAGCTGGCGGTTGTTGACGATAATTTCACTGACAACTGGGCGCTGGGCCATGGCGGGAATGCCGCGGGCGAGCTCTCTGAGGGGGAGCTGTTCATCGGCGACCTGGCGGGGGTGGAAATTCAGGATTGGATTGTTGTCGTGAACAGCCGGGTTGTATGGGACGGCCATGACGGTGGGGACTGTGGTGTTCGGATCGGAGCTTTTGCGGATGTTGAAGACGGTGTCGCCATGGATAAGGGTGGCGGCGGTGACGTGTTCCCAGGGAATTTGTCCTTGCATCTGGCCGTAGGCGCGAGCGGCGGGCTGAGGCATGGCGAGGGTTACGCTTTTGTCGCCTTCGAAGGCGAAGTAAATGGTCTGGGATTCGGGGTTTTGGGGCTGGCGGTCGGGGGTATATTTTGATTCTGAGTGGACGGCGATGCCTTGGATGTTATTAATGAGATTATAGTGGGCTTCCTGACGGGCTACGATTTGCTCGACGGTAATTGAGGTGGGGCGTTCATTGTTGGAGGGGGCGGGTGTGGTTGTGGCCGGTGCCGCAGCGGTGGGCGGGGGCGGGGAGGGGGAGGGCTGCGGGGTTTGGGGGGCTTGGGCACTGATGGGCACGGTCAGGCTGAGAAGGAGAGCGAGGGGGGCGGATTTTTTAAGGATGTTACCAGCCGGGTTCATCGTCGCTTCCGTCGTCGGCGTCGTGGCTTCCGTTTACGAGAAAGTCGCGGATGGCTTCGTCTTCCATTTCGCTTAGCTGTTCGTGGGTGAGCTGGTAAAGC
>CAYUGQ010000073.1:0-13783 GCA_964444305.1 uncultured Candidatus Sumerlaeota bacterium | reverse complement strand
CAGCCGAAACTCCAGTTCGAACGGTGTTCCCGTCGTCAGTGACTGCCGCCATTCATGCCTTAACAGGTCCTGATCCTGGGTATGGACCAGCGACGTCCATTCTTTAATAACATCCATCTGACGGGCGAGGCCGGTATACTCATAAAAGCGGCTGTTAAAAAACGTAATCGTACCATCCGGTTCCGATGTCCAGACGATCTGCGGCAACGATTCCGCCAATTGCCGATACCGTTTCTCGCTGGCCTCAATGTTTTCCAGCGCCTGCTTCAGCTCTCGCGTGCGTTCATCTACCCGCTTTTCCAAGGCCAGGTTCAGCTTCCTGACTTCCTCCTCAGCCCGAGCAAGTTCTTCCACGCTCCGCCGCAGTTTCTGCGAATTCTTAAAAAGTGTTACAAAAACCTGCACCTTTGACCGGATGATTTCCGGCGCATACGGCTTGAAAAGAAAATCCACAGCTCCACCAGCATAAGCCCGATGAACCAAATCTTCCGTCAGTTCCCCCGCCGTAACAAAAATTACCGGTGTGTCCTTTGCCGAATCTATCTGCCGGATCCGCTCCGCCGTCTCAAGACCATCCATACCCGGCATCTGCACGTCCAGAAGAACCACTGCAAAATCCTGCTGCTGCACAAGTTCAAGCGCCTCATGTCCACTGTTCGCCCGCACCAGGTCCTCGCCAAGGCGCTCCAGCGATGCCTCCATAGCCAGCAGGTTGTTGGCATTGTCATCAACAATAAGAATACTTACGCGATCCTGATCCACTAAAATCCGATCATCCGTCAGCAACACTTTCTGCTCTTTTCTGCAAGAATATCATCAAATTATGGACCTTGCCTGTCGTGTTAACTGCACCCATGTCTGACGCACTGTGCATCCGATAAACATTTTAGACAATCCGGCAAAAAAAGTTCACGCCTTATATGCAAAGGCATTACTACAGTTGAAATTTCGTCAAGAATGCATTTTTTTCCTGACAATCGTAACGTCATAATCGCATTTACCCTCGAACCAATGCACACCGGTTCGAGCCAATTCAACCCGGCGGAACAGGAAATATGAAAGCGACTGAACTGGCAAAGCTGCTAAACGGCAGTCTCAACAACGCGGATGAAAATCTGGAGCTGACAGGGATTTCCACCCTCTCAGAATCCGGACCCCATGATGTTGCCTTTATCACCGACCGCAAATATCTTCGCCATTTGGAAAAGACCCGGGCCGGCCTGATTCTCCTCCCCAAAAAACTTGGCGAAATCCCACAACCACACATCGCTCTCGAAAACGTCTGGTCGGGCGTCCTGGCCACTTTAAAACACTTTTACCCCGGTTTCGACCGCAAAGAATTCGAAGGAATCCATACCTCCGCCATCGTTGATCCAACGGCCCAAATCGCCCCCGGCGTAAGCGTCGGCCCCCTCGCCGTGATCGGTGCCGAAACCCAGATCGGGCCCGGCACCTATATCGCCCCCGGCGTTGTCATCGGAGCCCGATGCACGATAGGGGAGCGGTGCACCATTTACGCCAATTCAGTAATCGAAGCAGAAACCCGCATCGGCAGCGGCGTCTATATCCAGCCCGGCGCCGTCATTGGCGCCGATGGATTCAAGTATGAAATCATTGACGGTCGCTGGACCAAAATTCCCCAGGTGGGTCACGTCGAACTGGCCGATAATGCCGAAGTCGGCGCCAACAGTTGTATCGACCGCGCCAGCTATTCTAAAACCGAAATCGGCGACAACACCAAAATTGATAACCTCGTCCAGATTGCCCATAACGCAAAAGTTGGCAACAATTGCGTTATCGTATCCCAGTCCGGTGTCGCCGGCTCAACCGTCATCGGTGATCATGTGATTCTAGCCGCACAGTCCGGCGTTGCTGATAATTTAAAAGTAGGCAATCAGGCAGTCCTCATGGGGCGCGCAGGTGTTATCTCAGATGTCGCCGATGGTGAAGCCGTAATTGGAATGCCCGCAAATCCATTCCGGCAGGAAGCCAAGATCATTGCCGCCCGCAAAAAACTGCCAGACCTCCTCACGCAGATGACAAAGCTGACCGCCCGCGTAGCCGAACTCGAAGAACAGATTTCCAAACTCAACAAGCCCTGACACTCCTCAGAAATTATCTTGCGGTTTCATCCTCGCAAACCTGTTTGATTGAAAGCTATAATCAAATGGAGTAGTTTTGTGAACATTCCCCACCGCATAAGTCGCCTGGCCCTCAGTTCCGCCATGCTTTGTTTAATGCCCCTGGCCGCCATGGCCCAAGATACATCAACGAGGACCGAAACCTTGTTTCAGAACAAATACGCCCCCGAGCTTTCCGACCTTAAAATCAAGCTTGGCAACGAAGTTCTTTTCGAAAACCCCGAGTACCGGAAACTCATCGAAGGCAAACGGGTTGGCCTGATCACAAACCCCACCGGCATGGACAGTCGCCTTGTCTCCACCATAGATAAACTCGCTTTCAGCGGTGTCTGCGAACTGACCGGCCTGTTCGGTCCTGAGCATGGCATCCGCGGCGATGCCGACGCCGGCGAGCGCGTTAAGAGCACCGTCGATCAGAGAACAAGCGTACCCGTCCACAGTCTCTATGGCAGCTACCCGGATGGAACATTAAGAGAGATCCCAAATGCCGAGACCCTCCAGGACCTCGACGTTATGGTATACGACCTGCAGGACATCGGCAACCGCAGCTACACCTATGTAGCCACCATGAAAAACTGCATGATCGCCGCCGCCCGGCAGGGAAAATCTTTCGTCGTCCTCGACCGTCCGAACCCCATGGGCGGAAACTTCGTTGACGGCAATATCCTCGATCCGGCAATCGAAAGCAACGTAGGCTGGGCACCCGTGGCCTACCTTTACGGCCTCACCTGCGGCGAGACAGCCCTATGGCTGCAAGATTATCTCAACCTCCCGGACCTCGATCTGCACATCGTCCCCATGGAAGGCTGGACCCGGGACATGACCTGGCGCGACACCGGCCTCCCCTGGATCCCCACCAGCACCCACATGCCAAATCCCGAGGCCTGCTGGCATATCGCCCTCACCGGAACTATAGGCGAACTCCTGAAGCTGAATGTCGGTGTCGGCTACACAGCACCCTTCGAATACATCGGAGCACCCTACATCAACAGCAATGAATTCGCCGACGCCCTCAACAGCCACAAACTGCCCGGCGTGTTCTTCCGGCCGGTCTACTATCGACCCTATTACAACACCCACAAAGGGGAAATGTGCGGCGGCGTCCATGTCGTAATCACCGACGTCGAGAAAATGCGCCCTGTCGAAGCCGGCATGTATGTACTTGAGACCATGCTGAAACTCTACCCCGAAGGCGATGTCCTCTACGCCGATGAAAGCACCACCCACTCCCGCGTCAGCATGTTTAATAAAGTCATGGGCACAACCCAGGTTCGCCAGGACCTCCTCGACGGAAAACCTGCGAAACAGATCACCGAAGAGTGGAAAGCCAACCGCGAAAAGTTCGCACGGGATCGCGAGAAATACTTCCTTTATAAGTGACACAAAAGCCCGGTCAGACCGGAGAAAACGATAACGGCGGAGCGCAGTTACAATGGCTGCTCTCCGCCGTTTTTTTTGAAAACTGGACTGCGAAAAGCCGCCACCGGCAAGGTTATCCACACCCCACCTGTGGACAACCTGTGACTTCCAGTGGATATACCCGCCCCCTTTGTGGATAAGCCGCCAGCGAATAAAAAATCCGTCCGACTACCCTCCGTTTCCTTGCTAACCTTGAACACGCACCGTACTTATACTGTTTGCTCGTAGGGAAGGTCATTTACAGGAGCTGTATGGTGTCTGAATTCCCAAAACAGAAAACGTCTGGTAAAGTCGTCGACGCAGGCCACGCCTCGCGTCATAACATGTCGGCCTCCTCAGACGTCGCCATGCCTCACTCCACCGACGCGGAGAAAGCCGTTATCGGCGCCATGATCCTTGACGTCAGCCAGATCGAAAACGTCATGGCCCTCATCAAGCCCGAAGCTTTCTATCATCGACGTCATGAGTTGCTTTGCCGCGCCATTGTCGATCTATACGAAAAAGGCCTTTCAGTAGACTTTACCACCCTTACAACCGAGATGCGCCGCCGCGGCCAGCTCGAAGAAGTCGGCGGACCCGGCTATATCATCGGTCTCGAGCAATATGTTTTCTCAACCGCGAACGCCAAAGACCACGCCCAGATTGTCCTCGAAAAATATCAGCTTCGCGAACTCATCAACATCGCCGAGGTCATCAAAGACCAGGCCAGCAGCGAAGCCAACGACGTCGACGTCCTCCTCAGCCAGGCCGAAGCCATGGTTTTCGAACTCGGCGAAAAGCGACCCACCCGCGACTTCCAGGAAATCGGCCCCCTCACCATGGAAACGATCGAGGAAATCGATCGCCGCAGCCGCTCAAACCATGACGTCACCGGCGTAGCCACAGGCTATGCCGACCTTGATGAGTGGACCGGCGGCCTGCAATCCAGCGACCTGATCATCCTCGCCGCACGCCCTTCCGTCGGTAAAACCGCATTCGCCCTGAACATGGTCTGTAATATCGGCGCCGGCCTTCGTGAGCGCCGCGTCGTTCAAGATCTCCGCCGTCCCGTCGGCGTATTCTCCCTGGAAATGAGCGCCTCACAAATCAACATGCGACTTCTTTCCACCATCAGCACCGTTCCCATGCAGAAAATGCGCAGCGGAAAACTTACCCAGACTGAGATGCGTCGCATCCACGAATATGCCGAACAGCTCCACGGCGCCCCAATTTTTATCGACGACACCCCGGGCATTTCCGTGATGGAGCTTCGCGCCAAAGCCCGGCGCATGTATGCTCGCCGTCCCGATCTTTCCCTGATCATCATCGACTATCTTCAGCTTATGCGCGGAAGCGGCCTGCGATCCGGCGATAACCGCCAGCAGGAAGTGGCTGAAATCTCCCGAAGCCTCAAGGCTCTCGCCCGCGAACTAAACGTCCCCATTATCGCCCTGAGCCAGCTCAGCCGACTCATCGAGCAGCGCAAAGGCAAAGGCGCGCGCCCAATGCTGAGCGACCTGCGCGAGTCCGGCGCAATCGAACAGGACGCAGACGTCGTCATGTTCCTCCATCGCGAAAAGCATTTCGATAAAAAAGAAGACGACGAAGAACATCAGGCCGCTGACATCCACGCCGAACCAGCAGAGCTCATCATTGGTAAACAGCGTAACGGCCCCATAGGAACCATCGATCTCGTATTCTTCCGCCAGACCGCCACCTATCACAATCTCCATCATGGCTATAACAACGAAGACGGACCGGGGTATTAGCCACGCCGCGGGAATGGCATCACACTTTCAATGGTAGTTTCGCCCCATGAATACTAAGCCCGCCGAAGACCTGACCGACAGGACATCTCCACTGTGGGGCTTTGATTTCACTCGCGCCTGGCTGGATGGGAACGATAAAGTTCGAGCCGCCCTCCCCTCGGTTCCCGACCTGCTAAAAGCACGAACTCAGGCACTGGAGTCAGGCGCCGACCCATGCCGCTGGCAGCCATGGACCCCGGAAGAAATCCAGGAACTGAAACAGTTTAATCTCGAAGCCGGCAATCCCGCCGGTGCGTCCCTTTGCGACCGCCTGTCCCGGCCCACAACCCGCGTCGTCGTCACCGGCCAGCAACCCAACCTTCTCGTTTCCCCGTTATACATTCTGTATAAAGCCCTCTCCGCCGTCGCCTGGGCGCGGAAACTTTCCAATCAATTGGGACAAGATGTTTTGCCCGTATTCTGGGTCGCATCAGACGATGATGATTTCGCTGAGCTAAAACAAGCCTCGATGCCCGCCTGGAACGGTGAACTAATCGACGTCGGCCGCCGCATCTCCCGTGGTGGCGATCTTGCCGCCGGTTCGCCCGCCTATCAGTGGAGCCTGACTGAATCCGCATCGCGTTTAATCAGCGACGTAAACCGCGCCCTCAAAGGCTGGCCCCAAGGCAAAGCCATTGCCGAATGGCTGGCCGCCGAAATCCAGCGCGAGCCTAATTTCGAACGCCTTTACTGTCACCTCCTTGCGGAACTTTTAGGCGAAGACTTCCCCGTAATATTCGTCGCGCCGCGCCTGAAAGTCATGCGCCGCCGGGGCGCACCCGTGCTGTCCGCTGATCTCACCCTCCATGGCAAGGTAAACAACGCCGTAACCTCAGCCGCCGATGCACTTACCAGCATGGGCTACCCCGTCTCTCTCAATCGCGGCCCCGAGGCCCTGAACATGTTTTGGCTAAAAGAAGGCCGCCGCTGCCGCCTCATCCGTGAAGGCGACCAGGTCGCGGCCATTGATCCCGCCACTCAAAAAGAAATCCACCGCTTCTCCGAAGCCGAACTCCAGACCCGTCTCCAGAATGCCCCGGAAGAGTTCGCACCCAACGTCGTCACCCGCCCAGTCATTCAGGACACCGCCCTTCCCACCCTGCTCTACATCGGCGGCCCCGGTGAACTGGCCTATCTTGCCGCCCTTGCCGCCGCCTACGATCAGCTCGGCTGCCCCCGCTCCGCCGTCGCTCCCCGCTCCTTCATCACCATTAACGGCGACCGCTTTAACAACAACGGGGTACAAACCTGGGCCGAAAAAGAACCCGACAATCTGCTCATGCAAAACGGAACCAGCGCTGCCCTTCAGGCCGAACTCACCCGCATGACTCTCGACATCGAAACCCGGCTGCAAACCATGCATCGCCTCGCAGCCCATGAAAACCTGCACATCACTTCAGCACTCGAAAAAACCCACGCCCATGTCCTGCGCGGCATCGGCCAGCTCAAACACCGCCTGGCAAAGCAACTGCTCCCCGAACAATGGCAGCAACACGCCCGCGCCGCAACTCTCTATTATCCCGCTGGAAAAATCCAGGAGCGCACCCTTTCCCCCTGGACCTTCGTGAAAGTAGACCAGTGGGACGCCCTCGCCCACCATCTTTACGACTCCATCGACTTCACCACCGCCGGCCCCCACACCACGGAATTACCCCCCTGGATTAAAGGTCAAATCTGATGGCACGCCGCAAAACCGCCGCACAAAAACTCGAACAGGACCTCTACAAGCAAGGCTATCACTTCGTAGCCGGCATCGACGAAGCCGGCCGTGGCCCCCTGGCCGGTCCCGTATGCGCCGCCGCCGTCATCTTCGAACCAGGCGTCCGCATTCCCGGCGTCTATGACAGCAAACAGCTTGACCCCGAAGAACGCGAAGAGCTCTTCGATAAAATCATGAAAAAAGCCCGCGCCGTCGGCGTCGGAATGGCCTGCGCCGATGAAATCGACCAAATCAACATCCTCCGCGCCACCAAACTCGCCTCCCGCCGCGCATTACGCAACCTGTCTATCATTCCCGACTTCCTCCTCCTGGACGCCCTCCATTTGGAAAAAGTCACAACGCCCCAGCGGGCCATCATCAAAGGGGATGCCCACAGCTTCAGCATAGCCGCTGCATCCATCATCGCCAAAGTCACCCGCGACCGCCTCATGGTACGATGCGCCGAACAATTTCCCGGCTACCTGTTCGAGTCCCATAAAGGATACGCCACTCCAACCCACCGCCGTCTTATCACACAGCTCGGCCCCAGCACTCTCCACCGCCACACCTTTATCGAAACCTGGTTCGGCACCGAAGGCCTCCGCTACTCCCGCCTCCACGCCATTCTCTGCGAAAAACTGGGCCTGTGCGACTGCGTCGACACCGTCCATGAGATGCTCCAGGAACTGCGCAGCCACCACGACTGGCTCCCCGTCAAAGAGTGGAACGACCTCACCCACCGCGCCCGCAAGCGCCTGGCTCATCTGCAGGAAACCATAAAACCCACCGCTGTAAACTAAGCCGGCCTTACCAGCCCTCCGCCAGCCGCTCTTCAGCCATCCGCAAAAACTCCGTCGCCACCATGTTCGCCGGATCATCCCCCAATACCCGCCGCAAATCCGCCGCCAGGTCCCGCCACTGCCTCTCCGTCGAAAGCCGCGCCGTCATCACCCCCCACGGAAGCCCCGGCTTTAACTCACGAAATGCCGCCAGATTTGAATCCCGCAGACTGATGTTCTGCTGCACATAAAGAATCGACAAGCGATCCCAATGCACCGGCACCCAGTCTCTCGACTCCGCCAGCCGGTAAAACAAATTATGTTCCGGATGCTCAAAAGCAATCTCCGGCGACCCCAAAACCGCATTCACCCGCCACTGCGTCAGCAGTTTCTCCCAGCCGTCGCCACCCTGCCACAACACATCATGCTGCTCCCGTTGCTCCGGCGAATAAAGCCGCGGCCGATCATCCATCGTAATCTGCCAGGCCGGCCAAGTCCGCCACGCAAGATAACCTCCATCAGGGGAGAGGTTCAAAATACTGTTCCTGATCGGCATCGAAGCCAGCCGCCCCGCCGCCATCTCCGGAAAAACTCCCTGTCGCAGTCCCGCCCCAAAAGCATCCGTCGTCAATCGTCCCACCGCCAGCGCACACATCATCACCGCCACCACACAAAGGCATAGCGCCATGCTGGCCGGATGGCGAACCCGAGCCACGGCCCAAGTCTGCGACAACATCCCCGTCAAACGAACCGCCGCCGGAGCCGCCAGGTAAACTAGCAGAAAATCTACCGCCCTCGGCGAAATCAGCGTCGACGCCAGCAATACTCCCGCCATCAGCCATTCCCAGCCATACATAATCCGGCGTCCCGAAGCAATCAGCCCAATCAAGCCCACCGCCACCGCCAGCCTCAGCAAAAACGTCCCTTCCAGCAACAAGCCCACATTCGGCCTTGCCTGCACCAGCGCCTCATACGGCACCTGCGCAATCTGCAACGACCGCGGATTCACCAGCGCCGCCGCAATACAACTTATGATAATAACAAAAAGATATCCGTTTGGACTTTTTTCCGCCCCTCCCTGCTCATCCGGTGGTGGAATCAACAACCGGAAAAACGCAATCGCCCCCGGCAGCAAAAAGGCCGGATGCACATTCGCCCACACCACCGTAATCAAAGGCACCAACGCAAAAAATCTCAGCCTCCGCGCCTCACCGGCAAGCAACGCCAACAAAAACAACACATGCGCCAGGCGGTCCGGCGTAGCCTGAAACGTCGGCATCATCGCCCCCAGCGCCACCCCCGACACCACAATCGTCTCAAACCACCGCGCCCCCCGGCGCCGTCCTCTCCACAACATCAAACAAGCCGTCAGCGCCACACACCCCAAGCTCAGCGCCGTCAAGCCCATCCATTCATAATCATTTATGTCATTCATCAGCGCCAGGATCACCCCCCAGCCCCATTCTGGATACGCCCAGATTCGCGTGTCCGACGTCGCCGAAAAAAAGTCCCGCTGCGGTACCTGCTTCAATTCAACGATCCGCTCACCAGCCTTCAGGTTCATCAACACCAGGGACGAATCAACCGTCCTCCAGGCACTGATCACAACCAGGACCAGCAAAACAAATCCCAGCAAACTATAAAATTTCGGGGCGCTAAAACTTCCATAATCAGGCTTGCTGACAGTAGGCACAGGGGCAGGAAACAATGATCGACGGCTCATAACAGCCAAAGGTACCGCACCCCCGCCCTCCGGCTTCATTCCTTGCAAAACCCAATCGCCATGGTATGCGTTATGCTTATGTAATCACCTAAAGAAATGGGGACCCCACGGATGAACGCATGGGTGCGCACCATAGACACACCTCTCGAATGGATCATCTTTGCTGTAGTGGTCGGCCTGGCGCTCGCGCTTTATTTTAGCGCTGTGTGGTTCGTCCAGAAATTTGCCACCGGCATTCTCGGTGGATTCATTCTTATGGTAGCCGGCATGGCCCTCATCCTGCCACCCGCATACACCATAATCAGCGAAGATCTAACCACCGCTCAAATGTTTCTCTATGTAGTAGCCATCTTCGCCGGCTGCATCTCCACCCTCGTCGGCGTATTTTCCCTGCGCGACTTCCAGGATTTTTAGATCAAAATCCCGCCTATGCGTGCCACTGATAGCTGCGCCGCATCAACCAGAACGCAATCACGCCAAACGCCACCAGCGGACCCACCGTAGCCAGGTAAGGGCTGATCGTCCCCGCGCTCCCCAACGCCTGCAATATCGCATTAACCAGATAATAGGCCGCCGCCCAGGCAATACCATAACCGATAATTGTCATGGCCGTACCCGCCCGACTCTTCACCCCAAACGCAAAACCGATCAACATAATCACCAGGATACCAATCGGAAAAGTCAGCTTTCGCAACAGACTGGTCTCCAGCGCTTGCGTCGGCAAATTTCTCGCCGCCATAATATCAATATGCTGAGAAAGCTGTTGATAGTTCATCTCCGCCGGCTTCATCTGCTGCGCAAGAATCGTCGGAAGATCCGGCTCCAGCTCCAGCGGCATCATTCCCGCCTCGGCTGTATACGTTGTCACCCGACCATCCTCGCCAAAATGCCAAATCCGCGGATTCTCCAGCATCCAGGTCGTCCCCCCCTCGCTGTCAGACTGAAGCGTCGCCCGATCCGCCTCCACCCGCATAGTCACCGCCGCATGATCAGACGCCATGTGGACAATGCTCGGACGAATCATTTCCTTATCCGGATCAGAATACACCCGCGCCATATAAAGCCAGCCCTCCCGGCCCCGCGCAAACACATTACGATTCGTCGTAACTCGCCGCTCATCCCGCTCCTGAAGGCGATTCTCATAAATCTTGCTGATCCGCTCCAGCGGCGGCACCACATACTCGTTCATCAGAAATGCACCGATGACAATAAAAACCCCTGCAAACAAAATCGGCAGACTCAGCCGCAATGCGTGCACTCCACTCGTCAACATCGCCAAAATCTCATTGGTCCGAGCCAGCGATCCAATAGAAAAAAGCACAGCAAGCATCGCCACAATCGGCACCACCTGCATCAGCTCGCCCGGCAGCGACGACAAAAAGTAAACCGCCACCACACTAAACGGCGCACCATACTCCAGAATATCACTAAAATTATCAAAAACAGACGCCACCAGCAACAGCAACGCGCAAAATGACATAACCGCCACAAAGGAGAGCACAAACTCCTTCAGAAGATACCTGTCAAGAATGATAGGACGCCAGTTCATGCCTGTGTCCTACACAAAACTCGAAAATTTATCACCAATTAAACCCCACAAAAAAAGGCCGCGCAGGCAAACTCTGTGTCCGCCCGCACGGCCAATTTAAAATCTTGAAACTGAAGCCCTAAAAAAACTTCGTGATCGGCGTGAAATATTTCAGCTCAAAAGCCTCTGCCACCGGCTGACAAGTTACCTCACCGTGAGCGATGTTCACTCCACCCGCCAGGATAGGATCATCCTTTGCAAAAGCAGGAAAACCCTTGTTGGCAATAGTGCGCGCATAAGGCAACGTCACGTTCGTCAGAGCATACGTGCTCGTCCGGCTCACCGCCCCCGGCATGTTCGTCACGCAATAATGCACAACCCCATCCACCGTAAACACCGGATCCGCATGAGTCGTCGGCCGCGACGTCTCCACACTGCCACCCTGATCAATAGCCACGTCCACAATCACCGCCCCCGGCTTCATAAGCGCCAGCATATCCCGCGTAACCAGCCTCGGCGCACGCGCACCCACCACCAGCACCGCACCCACAACCAAATCCGCCTGCGCAATATGATGCCGGATGTTATAATCATTGCTCATCACCGTCTGCACATTCTTCGGCATGATCTCACTAAGATAACGCATTCTATCCACGTTAATATCCAGCAATACCACCCTCGCACCCATGCCCGCCGCAATCAGCGCCGCATTGGTCCCCACGATGCCGCCCCCCATAACCACCACATATCCCGGTTCAACCCCGGGCACACCCCCCAGCAAAACGCCACGACCACCCTGCGGGCGCTCCAAATACTTCGCACCCTCTTGGATACTCATACGCCCCGCCACCTCACTCATAGGCGTAAGCAGCGGCAGACGCCCATCCGACGTCCGGATCGTTTCATAAGCCACACAGATAGCCTTCCGCTCCCGCATGGCATCCGTCAGTTCCCGCGAACTCGCAAAATGGAAAAACGTAAAAACAATCTGCCCCTCGCGAATCAGCGGAAACTCCGATTCCAAAGGCTCCTTCACCTTCATGATCATCTCTGCCCGGGAAAAAACCTCCTCCGCCGTATCCACCAGCTCGGCCCCGGCCTCCTGAAACTCACTATCCAGAATTCCGCTGCCTTCTCCCGCCGTACGCTGCACCAGCACCTGGTGCCCATCCAGCGAAAGCTGGCGAACACCCGCCGGCACCATAGCCACACGGAATTCATTATCTTTGATCTCACGAGGCACACCAATGATCATGATTGGTTTAACTCCAAACATTGATATTTTATACTGCTTCAATAACTGTGAATCCCTGAATTCCGCATTTCAAGGATTGAGATGATACGAAAGCAAACTTCTTGAACCAACGCCAAACAGCCAAAAGCGGCATATCAAAAAGCCCAATTATCCTTGCTTGGCACGAGACCAGCAATAACCTTCAGCCTGACAACAAAAGCTCTACCCCTGGGGTCATGCACAAATTATGTGCTTCTTATTGCCAGGTGTTATGCCTTATATTTGTTCAGCTTTCAAAATAAGTTTCCATCGCAAATGATAGATATAGTGAACGATTATGAACGGTTATAACCATAACGACTTTACATCCAGGAAACGCGGCATCACCCTGGTCGAAACCGTTATCGCCATGGCCCTCATAACCTTTGTTCTCATCGGTGCATACTCCCTCCTGATCAGTTCCATCTCCACCATGCGTCGTACCGAAGAAAACCTTTACGTAACCCGCGTCCTCGAAACCGCAATCGAAATGACACGAAATCTCAGCTTTGCCGATATCGAGGGAGACGCAAATTTGGGAATCACCGGCTACGCCGCCAGTTCTCCAATCTCATTCAATACAGACAGCACTCTCCTTACCGGAAACGATGGGGAAGTCCTTTACCGAAAAGGCAACCCGGAAGACTCAGACCCGCAGGCGGAAAAGCAACTCGCTAACTCCAGCGGTCAGATTATCTTTCAGAAAATGAACGACGACCTCTACAAAGTCACCGCCGCCGTCACCTGGACACCCTACCGCCTCACCCCCACAACCAGGGTCGTAACCACCTATATCGCCAGACAGGGGATAAACAGAAGATGATGAACCTGAAAATGAAATCCTCCCGCGCCGGCTTCAGCCTGGTCGAAGTCTCCATTTCAATGGTCATTGGCCTGTTGGCGACCATCGCCATCATGTCCACTTTCCTCGCCGCCAGCCGAATCTCTGTCGAATCCTTCGTCCGTAACCAGGCCGTAACAGACGCCCGCCTCATTGTCGACCGCCTAACCTCCGACGCCCGCAATGCCGTCACCGTCGTCAATTCCTACAAATCCTTCTCCAGCAACGACTCCACCCTGATCCTCCAACTACCCGCCATCGACGCTCAAGGCTTCCCCATCGACATCGAAACCACATTTGATTACGTGATTTACCACCCCGGCGCCGAAGGAAACTCCTTCCGCCGCACCGTTGACGCCCATGCACAAAGCAGCCGCTCTTCCGAAAGCAGAATTCTCGGGCGCAGCGAGGTTCCCGGCCTATACGCCGTTCAGCCCGACGCCCTCGGAGCATTCGTCATATATTATAGATTCAGATCCGTTCAGTCTGGCGGCGGCAAATCCATCGAGATTCCAGCGGCAGGTTCCGTCCAACTACGGAACCACCAGTAAAGGAGGCGACAAACTATTATGAAAATCAATAATTTTAGCCCC
>CAYUGQ010000072.1:0-13808 GCA_964444305.1 uncultured Candidatus Sumerlaeota bacterium | reverse complement strand
AAAAAACTTGGTAGCGGGGGGCGGACTCGAACCGCCGACCTTTGGGTTATGAGCCCAACGAGCTACCAACTGCTCTACCCCGCGTCATGTTTGCTCCGTCTGTTTCCCGGTGCAGGGCTATCTTACCTGAGGTGGCTTTTTTTCTTCATGTTTTGTTGTGTTGTTTTTGCTTCGTGGATTCTAATGATTGTGTTTAGGGATGAGAAATTGTGTTACTGGGTGGTGTTGCTGTTTTGATCTTGGGCTGCCGGGAGGGTGGTGGTGGTTTGTTTTTTGTCGGATTCGTGTTCGAAGTATACGACTTGTTCGCCGAGGTGGTGCATTTGGAGGCGTTCGCGGATTTGTTTGCGGCTTTCGTGTCCGTTGTAGTTGAGGCTTTGCTGTTGGCGGTGGAGGTTTGATATGGTGGCGCGGGTTTCTATGATTTTTTGACGGGCTTGTTCTCGCCGTTCGTAGGTTTCGCGGTATTCCTGGATGTTTTCTTTGTTTATGGTCAGCCAGATTCCTGTGGCTGCGAGGGTGAAGATTACCATGAAGATGAGGGAGCCGCGGGAGGAGCGGTGGGGGGGTGGGGGAGGGGTTCGACGGGTCATGGCTTCTCTCTTTTGTTTATCGCTCGGCGATGAAGGTGAGGGTGGCTTCGCAGGCGAGCTGGCCGTCTACGAAGGCTTTTGCGGCGGATTTGCCGACGCCTTTGCGGCGCATGATTTGGGTTACTTCGATGGTGAGGACGTCGCCGGGCTGGACGAGGCGGCGGAAGCGGGCGTCGTCTATGCCGGCTAGGAAGACGAGTTTGCCTTTGTTTTCTTCCCACTGGTGGACCATGGTGGCGCCGGTCTGGGCCATGGCTTCAATGATGAGTACGCCGGGCATGACGGGTTTTTCGGGGAAGTGTCCTTGGAAGAACCATTCGTTCATGGTGACGCATTTGATGCCGCGGACGAAGTTTTCCTGTACGTCGACGATGCGGTCTATCAGGAGGAAGGGGAAGCGGTGGGGGAGGACCTGGGCGATTTGTTCGATGGAGAGCTGCTGAGATTCGCTGGCTTCGGGCTGGGGGTTGGATGTCTGGGTCATAGGTTGAATTCCTTTTTTAAATACTTTCCGAATAGTGCGTTGACGCGATGGCCGCCGCGCCAGATGAGAAAATGGCCTTGGAGAGGCCGGCCGATGAGGGCCATGTCTCCGATGAAATCGAGGATTTTATGGCGAACGGGTTCGTCGTCAAATCTTGTGGTGTTATTGATAATGGATTTACTGCCGATGACAAGGGCAGAGTTTAAGTTTGCGCCTTTTATGAGGTTTGCCTGGCGGAGCGTTTCGATTTCTTCGAAGAAGCAGAAGGTGCGGGCGGGGGCGATGTCACTGAGATAGGTGTCTGGAGTGACGGCTATTGTATGGCTTTGGGCGCGGAGGCCGGGGTGATCTGAGGTGAAAAAGAAGGTGATCCGGAGGCCGGTGTCTGGCAGGGCGGAAAATTCGGATCCGTCTGTGGTGAAAGTGATGGGGTGGGGTATGATGAGGGGTTGGAGGGGAACGTCTCCGTATGAGGGGGCGAGCCCGGTGTTTTTGATGGCGTTGGCGAAGGGGAGGGCGCTTCCGTCGAGGAAGGGGGGTTCGGCGGCGTTTTGTTCGATTATGGCATCGTGAACACCGCAACCAGCGAGGGCGCTGAGGACGTGTTCGATGGTATGAACGGCGGCCTGGTCTGTGCGCAGGGTGGTGCGGCGGTCGAGTTCTTCCTGGGCCAGGTGATCGTAGGTGGCGGGAATTATGGGGGTTCCGTCGAGGTCAATCCGTCGGAATTGATAGCCAGTGCCGGCAGGGGCGGGGTGAAGTGTCATTTGGCATGGAATGCCGGAATGTATGCCTTTGCCCTGAAGGGTGATGGGCCGGGCGAGGGTTGTGCGAGGCGGGGATGTGGGTGTGGTGGGGGAGTGGGTGGGAGGAGGTGATGGTTTATTGTCTGCCTCCGGAGGTACAAATTTCATCCTTAACTCGTTACTCCGCCTGCCGATCTACTGGTCTGCGCCGAAGGGGGATTTGGGGGACTGAGTCGTCGCTGGATGAGGAACTGGCGGAGGGTGATTCGGAGGAGCGGTTGCTGGATTCTGTAGAACGGGAGGATGTGGATTCGCTGTTGTCGTCTCCATTGCCGTTGTCGTCGGATTCTGATGCAGAGGCTTCGGGATTGAAGCCGGGGCTGTTAAGTTTTTTGACGACATCCTGGGTGATGTCGGCGACGTCAGCGCTGTATATGACGGCTTCGCCGCGGAGGACGAGATCGATATTTTTTTCGCGGGCGACGTCTTGAATGGCGAGTACGATGGTTTTGATCATGGGCTCGAAGACGGTGGTGTCGAGCTTTTGGAGTTCGCGGCGGCCTTCATATTCGAGGTCGACGATTTCTTTTTCGAGTTTGGTGCTTTCGTCGCGGCGCTTTTTCATTTCGGATTCGGCGAGTACGCCTTCGCCGCGGCGGACTTCGGCTTTGATATCGACGAGTCGGCGGCGTTTTTCTTCCAGTTCTTTCTGGATGGTTTCGACGCGTCCGCTTACGCTGTCCATGGCTTTGTTGATGCGGTCGGATTGTTCTGTAACGCGGTCGATGTCTACATAGGCGACGCGGTTAGTCTGGGCTTGGGATGGAGTCGTGGGGAATAGTAGAGCTGTTGCCAGGGCGATGAGAACGCCAGTTTTCCTGATCATAAGGCACACACCTTCAGTTTTGTTCGGATTGCGCTGAATGGGTATACCTTCGTTAGAAGGCTGAAGTCATGTTGAAGTGGAGAATCTGGCGCTGATCTTTGTTTTGGCTGATGACGGGTACGCCGAGATCGACGCTGACGGAGGCGACTGGGAGCCTCATTCGAATGCCGGCGCCGATGGATGCACGGGGCGTTTCGAACTGAAGAGGGTCGTGGCCGAGCATTCCGACGTCGGCGAAGACTACGCCGGCGAGGTTGTCGGTGATGCGGCGGCGCATTTCGAACTGGTTGACGATTTTCGTGGCGCCACCAATGGGAATGGAGCCGTTGCGGCGATCGTGGGGGCCTGCTCCGCTGACTTTAAAGCCGCGGAGGTCGCCGCTGCCGCCCATAAATAGGCGGTCGGCATAGCCTAGATCGTCTACGTCGAAGGGTATGAGGCCGACCATGGTGTTGTTGGCCATGACCCAGTCGTCGTTTACGTTGAAGTAGGTGGCGTATTGACCTTCGAGTTTGAGGAGGAATTTGTCTGCTACGCCGGTTTCGATGCTGCCGGTGGCGACGTGGCCTTCGGTGGGAAAGAAGAGGTCGTTGCGGGTGTCGTGATTGAGGCGATAGCGGATGGTGGCGGCTACGTAATCGTCGATGTCCGTTTTGGGGTCGCGGCCGCGGAAGCGGTCGAAGCTGATGGCTTCGAGGCGGAGGCGAACGCTGTCTTTTAGGTGGTCGTCCAATGGACGGGTGAACTCGGCGGTGCCACCGGTGTTTCTCTGGTCAAAGTTTCCGGTTCGGCGGAATGTGCGGTGGAAGGCTGAGAATTGGGCTGCGAGGTCATGGCCCATGAAATAGCGGTCCAGGTATGTGATTTCTCCGCTCATGGCTCGGGTTCCGAGGAGGAGGGAGACGCGGAGGTCGCGGGCGAGGCCGAAGAGGTTGCGTTCGATGTAGTTGGCGTATACGAATCCGCCTTCGACATCTCCGAAGCCGGCTCCAAAGAGGAGGCTGCCGGTGTTGCCCTGTTCGACCTGTACGACCAGGTCGCGGACGTTGGAGTCGCCGGTGAGCTGTTCGTGGACCTGAACATTTTCGAAGACGTTTAGGGATTCGAGTCGTTCGCGGGTGCGGACTTCGTCGAAGCGACGGTAAACCTGACCGGGGCGCATGCGTACTTCGCGGGCGACGACTTCATCCCGGACGGGAGGTGTGAAGCGGGAATAGAAGCGGCGGAGCCATCCCATGTTGGTATCTTCGGGATATGATTCTGCGACGACGCGGACGTCTCCGATATAAACGCGGGGGCCTTCGACTACATTTATGCTGACGTCGACAAGGCCTGTGGAGGGGTCTTTATGAAAATCCGGGGATACGGTGGCGGTGATGAAGCCTTCGTTGCCGTACATGTCCCGGACGCGTTTGGAACGGTTGGTGAATTCGGATTGTTCGTAGATGCGGCCCTGCATGCTGCGGTAGGGATCGAGGATTTCGTCGCGGGTGAAGAGGGTGTATCCGGTGGCTTCGAGGCGACCGATGCGGTATTGGGGTCCTTCGTTGACGATGATTACGGGGTCTACCCAGGAGCCGTCTTCTGCGCGGAGGAATTCGCCGCGGCGGACGTCGACATCGAGGAAGCCTTTGTCGAGATATACCTGGCGGATGGTTTCCATGTCGCTTTCAAATTTTGATTCGTTGTAGTAGCGCTTGAATGGTCCCCAACTGCCGCGGTTGTCGGCGCGAAGTTTAAGCATGAGTTCGTTGACGTTGTTGGCGCCGTGGATCTGGAGGTTGCGGATGCGGGTTTTGGTGCCTTCGTCGACGGCGATGAGAAGCTCGGTGTTTCCGTTGATGTCGGGGCGTTCTTCGATGGAGACGGCGGCATCGGGGAATCCGTTTTCTTCGTAGAGGCGGAGGATGTTATCGCGGATTTTGTTTTGAGCCTGGACGGTGTAGGTTTCGCCGGCTTTGACGGGGAGATCTCCAAGGATCTTGTTTGTGGAGACCCTGACGTTGCCGCTGACGTTGATGGCGGAAATTTTTGGATTTGGCTGGACGCGGTAACGGACGATGACGCCGCCGTTGGAGGCGTCCTGGGCTTCTACGATGATGTTGGGCTGAAAGATGCCGAGTTCATAGAGGCGGTCGATGTCTTTGCGCTGTTTGTCGGGATCGAGGGGTTCGCCGGGGCGGGTGGTTAGAAGCCTTTGGGCGCGTTCGATGTCTTCGGCGGGGGCGCCGGTGATTTCAACTTTTCGGACGATGGGGGCGTCGGGGAGGGATACGGGCTGGTCTTGAGAGTAGGAGGGGCCGGGTTGTGCTGTTCCGGCGCGGCGTGCGGCTTCGGCCTCAATTCTGGCGTCGTCTTCGGGGGTGCGCTGGCGGACGTCTTGACTATCTTCGTCGACTATGCCTGGGGGCTGATCGGCGAGATCAGTGGGAAGTACGTGGCGCCCGCGGCCGCTGGCGGTGGGGAAGGATGCGTGCTGGGCATAGGCGGGCAGGCTTAGTAAGCTCAGGGCCGCGAAGCAGGCGATCAGCAGGGATTTTCCCGGGCGGATTTCACTGGCCCGGCTGGGCGCAGGGGTATTCACGGGGGTTGGGGTTTCGGTCTTATTCAAACGGCAGCTAAACAGAATTGTCCTCGGCATACAACACATAGCAGTAAGAGCATTTGCAAATAACGTGTTGAGTAAGAGTCAGTGGCACAAGGATGCAAGGCAAAAATCTGGCTACTTTATGAAAAAAAGCTGATGACCTTGACATCGGAGGGAAAAGAAAAAGGCGAACGCCCATGGTGGGGGTCGCCTTGATCCAAGGTTTGTTTGAACTTAGAAGACGTCACGGTTGATTTCGATGCGATCTTGCAGTTTTTGACGCTGATCGCGGAGGAATTCGAGAACCATGATTTCCTGTTTGCGGACTTTGAGGCGTGTGACGGTGTCGGATAGTTCTTCGGAGAATTCTGCCCTGGATGGGGGGGTGATCTGGGATGCATGCCAGATCACGTAGGATGCGGGGGAACCGGGGCGGGATACGGCACTCATGTGGATTGAGCCTTTTTCGAGGCTGGCCGTTTCGCGGGAGAAGTTTTCGACGTGTCCACCGAAGATGGCTGCCACTTCGGGACGTGTGAATGGGCGGCTTGTTGTGATGGTTGTGTTGGCGTTGCTGACTGCTGTGAGGAATGCCGCGTGGTTTGGTGACTGGGTGAGGAGAGTTTCGGCGTTTTCGCGGGCTTTATCTTCGGCCAGTTTAATTTTGTAAGCCTGTTCGACGCGGGCTTGTACCTGGTCTAGCGCCGGGATATGAGACGGAAATTCTTCGGCAATCTGGACGACGAGGTGTCTTTGAGTGTCACTGAGGAGATCGCTGACTTCGCCCTTTTCGAGGTATTCGAGGGCTTCCTTGAAGTCGCCGAGCATGCCGATGCCGCGGACGAAGTTGTCGTCTTCGCCGATGGGGGGTGTGCGCTGGACGGTTGTGGATGTGATTTCGGCGAATCGCTGGAGGTTGCCGCTGATGTTGTCGGCTACTTCCTGGAGGCGGTCGCCGATTTCTTCGAAGAGGGGTTCGGCTTTTTGTTCGCGGAGAGTGTTTTCGACGACGGGGCGAACTTCATCAAGGGGTTGTACGTCGCCTTCGATGATGTTGCGGACCTGAACGATTGCATAGCCCTGGGCGGTGCGGATGGGTCGTGTGATGCTGCCGGGGGAGGCCTGGATGACGGTTGAGGTCCATTCGTCTCCGTACCAGGTGTGGGCAATGTCTTCGCTGATGCGTCCGAGGTTTCCGCCTTCGTTGGTTACGGGTTCGGTGGCGGTTGTGCCGGCATCGGCCCGTGGGGGGAAGTTTTCTTCCTGGGAATAGGTGTTTGCGAGGCTGGCGAAATCTTCGCCTTTGGCGGCGCGTTCGTAGATGTCGTTGGCGTTTTTGGTTACTGCGAGGGTTGCTGAGGTTATTTCGGCGGGGCTGGTGGTGTTGAGTTCGTCAGCGGTGGGAATTTTTAGAAATATCTGGCTGGCTTCGATCTGACGGGGGAGGCGGAAATCTTCCTGGTTGGCGGTGTAATAGCTGGTGATTTCGTCTTCGCTGAGGGTAATGCTGCTTTTCAGGTCGTCTTTGCGGACGAGGACGTAATCGTAGGTGACTTGATCAGGAGTGCGGAAGCTTTCTTTGTTTTCCTCATAGTAGGCGTTTAGGCCGTCCTGGGTGACGCTGACGGAGGAGAGGTAGTCTGAGTGGTTGAACCGGACGAAGTCGACGACGAGGCTTTCGCGTTCGTGGGAGTATTGTTTCCAGGCTTCGTGATAGGTGACGCGGACTTTTTCAGCGATGGCGTCGGTGGCTTTCATGATGATGCGTGATTTTCGTTCGTCTTCGATGACCGCTTCGGGGGAGAGACCCTGCATGCGCCAGTTTTCCATGATCATGCGGCGCTGTTCTGCGGTGGTCTGGGCCTGGATGTCCTGGATGACTTCTTCGCTGGATGCGGTAATGCCGTTTGTTTCGGCGAAATTGCGAAGGATGTCGAGGTTAATGGCGTGGTCGAGGACAGCTTCGTTATTGCTTAGTTGGCTCAATGTTAGATCATTGAGCATGATTCCTTTATTCTGGGCGTAGCGCTGGAGCTGCCTGTCGAGGTTTGTCCGTGCGGATCGCAATTCGAGGGGTGTGATGACACCGGAGCTTCCCTCAGGGTATTTAATGGTTGCAGCCTCTGAGGGACCTCTGCCCCCTGAGCCTAGCTCTCCAGTTCCAAAGCCTACGAAGGCTACCATGGATGGAATGATCAGCACTAGCAGGCCGATCCACAAGATGCGTTTCATTTTTTCAGCGGAACGAAGCTGTCTCAGCATTTCAGTTTACGTTTCTCTCCAGAGGCGGTAGGTGCTCAAAGCAATTAGATGGTGCCGGCGATGCTGTGTGCGGGTTTGGTTGCACGCAGGTATCAGAGCGGAATTCCATTGTCAGGCCGGTGGGATAGTCCAGACGGGAGGCGGGGCATGTCAACAATGAAAAACTACTCGTGGCATAAAAGTCAGATTAAATGATGCCGCCGCGGTCGCCGGTTGAGGCGATGCCAGCGATGAAGCGCTTGTAGGCAAAGAAGTCTTCGCAGTAGAGGGCGCCTTCGTCGAAGGTGATTTTGTTGGCGCGAACGAGGTCGGCGAGGGCCTGGTCGAAGGTCTGCATGCCATCATCGCGGCCTTTGATGACGCCGAAGATGTCGGGGATGCGGTCTTCGGCGATGAGTTTGGCGATTGTGGCGTTAACGACCATGATTTCCTGTACGGCGACTCGTCCGTTGCCGTCGGCGCGTTTTACGAGGCGCTGGGTGATGGAGGCTTTCAGGTTGAGTGAGAGCTGTTCGCTGAGGAGGGCGTGTTCGGAGCGGTCGAAGTAGCCGAAGATACGCTGGACGGTGTGGACGGCGCTGGTGGTGTGAAGGGTTGACATGACCAAGTGGCCGGTTTCTGCGGCTTTGATGGCTACGCGGATGGTTTCTGCGTCGCGCATTTCACCGACGAGGATGATGTCCGGGTCCATACGCATGGCCTGACGCAGTGCGACGTTAAAGTCTGGTACGTCTTTGCCGACTTCGCGCTGGGAGATGATGGCTTTTTTGCTGGTGTAGACGTATTCGACGGGATCTTCAATGGTGACGATTCGGATGGAATCGGTGTTGTTGATATAGTCGATCATGGCGGCGAGAGTGGTTGATTTTCCTGAACCGGTCATGCCGGTGAGGAGGACCATACCGCGGCTGTTCTGGGCGATTGTTTTGATAACGTCTGGAAGTTCGAGGTCTTCGATGGTGGGGATTTCGAGGGGGATGAGCCGCATAACGAGGCCGCGCTTGCCCATTTCGTAGTAACAGACGACGCGGACGCGAATGTCTGTTCCAACCTGGTAACCGAAGTCGGCGCCGCGCTGGCTTTCGTATTCGCGATGCAGGTGGGTTGGCATCATGCGATTGAGCATTTCGGTGAAGTCATCGCCGCTGACGGAGGGGACGTTTACTTTTTTCATATCACCGGCAATGCGGAAGTAGGGCGGTTGATCTTCGATGAGGTGAACGTCTGATGCTTTGAACTTTTTCGCGTTAAGTAAGAGGGAATCGATGTCCATACAAATACCTTCGTGTGGATGCCTGCTTATGCGGGTGAAGAGTGGTTTGTTGTGGCCGAATGAGACCTGGCCGGTGCATGCAGGGTTGAAATGCCTACAACGTCAATGGGATTCGAATTTCCGATTGGTGTTGGCAAGGGGAATATTCCGGAAAAAGGTTGCTTTTTGGGTTGGCTAAAAGCTGGGGTTGTTTTGTTGCAACCGATACGGTCCGGAAAGGATTGTGGATATGAGCTGGAAGCTTGCGGGTGTGGTGTGTGTGTCAGGGGTGTTTGTTGTTGCTGCGTGGGCGGGGGCGCAGGGGGATGTGGGGGAGGAGGGTGCGATCCGGGGGAAGTTGTCGAGGGCTGCGGCTGATATGCGTGTGCTGCGGACTGCTTTGGAAACTTACCGTATTGACAATAATCAATATCCGCCGACGACGGAGATGATGGGTCAAAGGAATATTGGACCGGGGGTTCCGACGTTTCATGATTCGACGTTTCGTTATACGGAGTCGAGGGGGTCAGGTGTTGTCAGCCTGTCTACTCCGATTGCCTACCTGAGCAGGTTTCCGATGGATGTGTTTTCTCCTGTGGCGGATAGCCGGTATGGATATTATACTACGGGGACTACTTACCTGATTTGGAGTGCGGGGCCGGATCGGAAGTATGACCTGGATATTTCGCAGTTTGATCCGGAAGGGGAGAGGCAGTCTCCGGAGTTTAATGCGAGCTTTAGTTATGATCCGTCTAACGGGCTGGTGTCGTCGGGGGATCTCTGGGTGAGCAAGATGGATGTTGATATGGACCGAGTCAATTCTTTGCTTGAGGAGGCGAAGCCGGAACGGAAGAGTGTGTTTGATATGCTTGCGGCGGCGGAGAAGGTTGCGCAGGTTGATGTGCCGGAAATGCAGGTGGACAGGATGCGGCGGGATATGATGGCGATTGGGACTGCTTTGGAAACCTATCGCATTGATCATAATGCTTACCCGGTGTTTACGACGAATACGGAGATGCAGGCCGGGGGGCGGGGATTGCCTGAGGGGGTGCCTACGTTTCACCGGGGGATTGCGTATGGTCAATCGGATGGTACTGGGATTAATGGTTCTAAATCTTTTTTGGCGACTTTGACGACTCCTATTTCTTATCTGGTGAAGATGCCGGAAGATCCGTTTGCTGCGGGGTCGGGTTCGTATGCTTATTACCATGATGGCGATGCATGGGTGGTGTGGAGCCCGGGGCCGGATGGGAAATATGATGTGGACCTGGAGGCGTTCAGGACGTTGCCGGATGGGGACTTTATGGCGAGGTTTAGCTATGATCCGTCGAACGGGACGGTCAGCGGCGGTGATATGATTTCGCACAAGATGCGGCGCTTTGGTGAAGAGGGATCGGTTCCAGTTAGCGTAAATCCTTGATTTTCAATACAGGAGACGGGGGGTTGCGATTGGGTTCGAGGGATATTCTTCAGTATTTATTTTACTGTTGATTAAATTGTTGACATTGGGAGGGCTGTGGCACAGATTTTTCGTATAATCTATTGGGACAGGTGGGCCCATAATGGAGTATGATAATGGTTAATTTCCGTAACATATCTCGCCGGGTGAAGCCGGGATTTACATTGATTGAGCTTCTGATTGTTGTGGCGATTATTGCGATTCTGGCGGCGATCGCGGTGCCGAATTTCCTGGAGGCACAGACGCGGGCGAAGGTGAGCCGGGCGAAGGCGGATATGCGTAGTATGGCGACGGCTGCGGAGACGTATTATATTGATCATAATATGTTTATGGTAGACAGTAATATGCCCATTTATGTGGAAGGGAAGAGTTACCCATCGCAATGGGGGATATCGAACGGCGAAGATTACCGTAAGATTAGATCGTATGCCAGTTCACATTATGATGCGCTTTTTAAGTTAACGTCTCCGGTTGCGTATATGAGTTCATTGCCGGCGGAGGCTCCTTTTGGCAGCTATGCATCGTATGATGCGACTCAGCAGCACGTGGGTTACTGGTATCGTGGTACGAATATTTTCAAGGCAATTAAGGCGGCGCAGAACCAAGTTTATCCGCGGGAGTGGTATGAGGCGCGGTATTCGTTTGATGCGTCGGGGCCGTCGAAGCGTCTTCGGGGTAATGATAATAAATATGTACCTTATGATCCAAGCAATGGGACTTTGAGCATTGGGGGGATCTGGTATCTGCCGGGAGCTTCGGGTTATCACTCGTTTCTTTAGGGTGGCTGTTTTGATTCCGGGTGCGTGTTGGGATTGCCTTAAACACGGAATTGAAAATCGGCGGCGAAATCGGAACAATGATGGCGGTTTTGTGTCCATTTCGTTCAGGCGAAAGTCCGTTGCTGGGGCTTGAGCTATCTACATGGGCATTGTTCTGGGGCTGAACTTTTTGGGGTTGTTTTTCAGTCCGGGGTCATCCCGTGTGCCATTCCAATTCTGGATTATTTTTTTCTAACATGACTATCAGGTTGGCAGTGTTTTGTCGTAACTCAGGGATGATTGTTGTACCATGTTAAGTCCGCTTAAACTTTCTGTGATCGTTTGTGGCGCGGCGGCTGGTCTGGCCGTGGCACCTTACTTTGTAAAACAGGTTTTGCCTCCGGAGCCGTTGGCGGGGTCGACTGTGGCCCGGCAGGCTGATGAGCCGGAGGTTGCGGCTGCGACTGTGTCGGCTGACAGTTCTGCGAGGATTGATCTTCCGGTTGCTGCTCCGGCACCGAGCGTTTTGCCGGCGGAGCCTGCGGCGATTATGCCGGTTGCGGCTGTTCCTACGCCTGCCAAGGCGGCTCCTGCGGTGGTGGCGAGTCCGACGCCGGCTGCTGAGCTTCAGCTTGCGGCGCCTGCATTGCCGTCTCCGGCGTTGCCTGTCCCGGGTGTTTTGGATTCTGATCCCGGACTGACGCTTCCTTCGCTGAGCAGTCCTGAGGTTGCGAGTGTGCCGGCTGTGACGCCGGCGCCGACCAAGACGCCTCCGCCTAGACCTTCTCCGACGCCTGAAATTCCTTATCGTTCTGATGTGGAAGCTGCGCAGAAGCTGATGAAGGATTTGGGGATTAACACGGGGAAGATTGACGGAAAGCTGGGACCGAATACTCAGGCGGCTGTGCGGAAGTTTCAGAAGGATAATGGCCTGTCTGAAACGGGGGAGATCACTGAGGAAGTGATCGTGGCGATGGAGAAGGCTGTTGCGGCTGCGGCCAAGCCTGAAGCGGAGTCGAAAGTAACGGTTACGGATGCGAAGGCTGTGGAGTCTTCGAAGGAGATAAAGGATGCGGATGATCCGGCGGTGGTGATTGTCCGCAAATCGGATTCGAAACCTTCGGCTCCGAAAGTTGATCCGGGTCCTGTTCCGACGTTGCAGAATATGAAGGATGTGAGGAAGCTGCAGGAGCAGCTTAAGCTGGCTGGGACGTATACGGGGGAGGTTGATGGTAAATGGGGGGATCTGACGCGGGCGGCTATGCGTGAGTTTCAGGAGAAGGCTGGCATTGAGGTGACGGGACGGCCGAATCGGGAAACCTGGCTGGCGATGCATGCGGAGAAGGTTCGTCCAGATGGGGGTTCTGATGAGGCGCGGGATAGTGTGGCTGTTGCTGAGAGTGGTGGCGGGGATGAGTTGCCTATTTCGAGTGTGGATTCTGCTCCGAGCAGACCTGTTGTTGTTAATGTGAATGGGGATGGGGTTTCTGACCCGGACTCGGTGCGTCCGATTGCGACGCCGAAATCTGTTTCAAGTTTTGATTCGGACGATGATGGTGATGGTGGGTCTGGGGATAAAGAGGAGGCCAGCGCCAAGGGTTCGGTGTCGCGGCGGGATGTGGAAGAGTCTGAGGAGAGTTCGGATTCTGGTTCGTCTCCGAGTGATCTGGCGGTAGCGGCTGGAGACCGGGAAGAACAGATGGAAAAGCTACGGCGGGAGTTGGAGTCTCGGCGGGTGCAGATTCAGACGGTTGGTAATGAGTACGATGCTAAGAAGTATGCGCCAAAGACGCTGGAAACTGTCCATACGATGATGGATGAGTTTAAGATTGAGACGGTTAGTAATAATCCTGATCGCGCTATGGAGCAGCTTGAGCGGATTGATAAAGAGATTGAGCGGACTAAGAATGAATCGCGGCGGAAGAAGGCTTCGGAGGCTGTGGAGGAGGTTCGGGAATCTTATGATGAATTGAAGAAGCATTTTCCGAATCGTATCAAGTCGCTTTCTTTGAGTAACGATGATGAGAAGGCTCTTCGGGAAGATCTGACGGAGCTGGTGGCGAAGGTGGATCTTGGCTTTGAGGCTATGGAGAAAGATTTCAAAGCGGGGAATTATGATCCTCTTTTTGAGAATTGTAAGGATTTCCGTGAGACGATTGATGCTATTAACAGCAGGTTGGCGGAAGCTCATACGGAAGCCAGGTTGAAGGAAAGCGCTACGAAGAAGAAGCTGGCGAAATCGAAGCTGGAAGAGATTGAAAAACTGCATGCGTCGCAGGATCATATTAGCGCGGCGGATTTGCTGGATAAAGAATTGTCTTCTGACAAGAAAAGTTAATTGATTCTGGTTTATTTGGGCAGGCAGTATCTCTAGCTAAATGACAACTGATGATTTACTAAAGCCAATCGACCGCGCGCAGGCGCTGGGTTTTTTATCCGCCTCACAGGCGGATCTTCTTAAGGAAGAGCTGTCGATGTTTCCGATTGGCGGGAGCGTCGTTGGTTATATGCTTCGGAAGGGCCTTATTACGGCTGAGCAAGGTGCGGAACTGGTGCAGAATCCGGATGAGGGTCAGCCGGCTGTGCGGACTATGCCGACCGAACAGAGCGGGTCGGGCTTGAAAGGGGAAGGGGCGGGGGCAGGGCCTGTTAATCCGGAGAGTCCTTATAGTCTCAGGCCGGCGGCTGGATCTGAGTCGTTTACGCTTGGGGGGGGGGGCGGTGGTGCCCACCCGCCAGCAAGAACGTCGGGCGTGCCTTCATCCGGGGTGGGGGGTGGGT
>CAYUGQ010000071.1:6324-13854 GCA_964444305.1 uncultured Candidatus Sumerlaeota bacterium | reverse complement strand
CCCGGCTTCAAACCTTGACCAGGTGCTGAACGTACAGCTCGGCTCTTCGCCAACGCCAGTGCCTGATGTTTCGAATCTGGATGCCATGAACATTGACCCGGAAGCCGCCGCCGCTGCTTACCGGGATCGTGCGCTGACGCCCTATCGGGGGCTGCTTCCAGAAGATACTCTTAAGGGCATGGAAGAACAAATGTCTGGCGCATGCACAGTGGAAATAGCGGCCTTTGATGAGTTTACGCAGCTCCTCATCGACGACTCGTCCATTGGCGCTGGCTACGATCATATCATATTTGATACGGCCCCCACAGGTCACACCCTCCGGCTGCTCAGCCTGCCTACCGCATGGACCGAATTTCTCGATACAAACGAACGGGGTGCATCCTGCCTTGGCCCTACATCTGCGCTGAAGACCCAGCAGGACCGGTATCGCCAGGCTGTTACGTCTCTCAGTGACCAGACAAAGACTACGCTGTTTCTTGTGGCGCGACCCGACAAAGGTTCACTGGCAGAAGCAGATCGCACTGCCGGGGAACTCCACAGCCTGGGCATTGAGAATCAACAGCTTTTGATCAACGGTGTCTTCAGAGCGCAAAATGCAGATGATGCGGTTGCTGCGGCCATGCAGAAACAGCAGGCTGAGGCACTCGGCAACCTTTCAGGAAACCTGGCAAACCTGAGAACTCAGCAGTTCCTGCTAATGCCATACAATATGGTTGGGTTGGAGGCGCTTCGTGGGATATGGCGAGAAGACGCCGGAAGCTGTGCTGAATCATCAAAGCCCGTCTCAGTTTTAGATCTACCGCCAAGTCTTTCTGCTTTTGTTAATGAAATCGCACCCCAGGGCCACGGTCTTATTATGCTCATGGGCAAAGGCGGGGTCGGCAAGACAACAGTTGCCGCCGCCATTGCAACCGCACTTGCCGAACGCGGACTGCCGGTACACCTGACAACAACCGATCCGGCGGCACACATCGCTGACGCCGTCGGGCCGGAACACAGTGCTAACCTAGAAATCAGTCGTATAGACCCGGAAGAACAGATAGAGTTATACAAGCAGAAGGTCATCGACCGGATGCGAGACGAAGTCGACGCCGACAAGCTGGCCCTGCTTGAAGAAGATCTGCGATCGCCCTGCACCGAAGAAGTCGCTGTCTTTCATGCCTTCTCAAAAGTCATTAGCCAGGCACGAAACCGCTTTGTAGTAATCGATACAGCCCCCACCGGCCATACGCTACTGCTTCTTGATGCCACCGGCGCCTACCATAAAGAGATCATGCGAAGCTTAACGCCCCAAGGCAAACAAGCTCATGTTACCACTCCGATGATGAAGCTGCAGGACCCGGACTACACGAAGATTCTCATAGTCACCCTTGCTGAAACGACTCCCATTCAAGAGGCGACGGAGCTTCAAAACGATCTTGAGCGGGCGGGCATCAAACCTTACGGGTGGGTTATCAACAACAGCATTGCTGCTACGGACACAAGCGATCCACTGTTGGTCTGCCGAGCGGCATCCGAAAAAGAGTTAATAAACCAGATCGCGGAAGCAGACGGTCTCCAAACCTACATTGTTCCATGGCAGCCAAAAGCTACTGTTGGGCACTTGAACCCTGCGTAGACAATGAAAACGTCCTCTGGGCTTAAAAAGGGCAGTACAAAGAGTAGTAGTAAAAAGCGATGGCTCCCCGGGTAGGACTCGAACCTACAACCCTTCGGTTAACAGCCGAATGCTCTGCCATTGAGCTACCAGGGAGCACAGGACGGATTTGGGCCGTCTGGCGCATCGCACTTTGGGTGTGCAAGTTGCATTTTACTTTATGTACCAAGGGATATTCACGGCCTGCGCTGGCAAAAAGTGCTAAGCCGCCCCTCTCGCTCGGCATTCGTGCCAAACCCGTCTGAAAGCGGGCCAATTATGGCACTGTCTCTTGGTACTTTGCTCTTTGGTAAATCAGATCTGGATGATCCATGGTGAGACATTTCCCTGCTGACATCACCACTATGCAGGAAGCAAGTTTTTGCACTTCCTGCTCCAAGTGGCTAACATAGATCACTGGGATTTGAAGGCTTATGAAGAGTGTTTTCAGGTAGTCCATAATCTCGATCTTACTCTCTTCATCGAGCCCTGAGAGAGGTTCGTCCATCATCAATAATTGCGGACTTGTTAACAGCGCACGCGCAATAGCTACGCGGCGACTTTCGCCCCCAGAAAGTTTGGCAGGGTCCGAGTCCAGAAACTTTTTAATTCCGAGCATGGAAACGGCTTCGTCAAACGCTACGCGTCGATCTGAGGCAGGGACACGATTCATTCCGAACTCGATGTTCTTGCGGACATTCAGGTGAGGGAACAGGCTGGCTTCCTGGAAAACGTAACCGACGTGTCTTTTATGAGCCGGCAGGACTGTTCGTTCCGTCTGCCAGATCTCTCCGTTAACGACGCAAATGCCAGACCCATGTCGCTCCAGACCGGCAATGCAACGCAATAATGTCGTTTTGCCGCTGCCGGAAGGCCCTACAAGCGCTGTTACACCGGACCCGGGTGCTTCAAGGTCAGCATCCAGCAAAAATGATCCTCGTTTCAGGCGATATTTGGCGTGGATCGTCAGGGTATGGATAGCCTCATACGTTTGTTGGTGCTGTAAACTACCACTAGCAATATGAATGACATGGCCAGAAGTATCGCGGCGAGCATGTGCGCCCTTTGATAATCGAGGGCCTCAACGTGATCATATATTCCAATGGAAACGACCTTTGTCTGACCGGGAATGTTTCCGCCGATCATCAGCACGACTCCAAATTCACCCAGCGTGTGAGCAAAGCCAAGGACGCTGGCGGTGATAAAGCCTGGCCTGGCAAGGGGTATCATAATATTAAAAAATCGATCCCACGGGGGCGACCGCAGCGTTGCGGCGACTTCCATGGGACGATCACCGATGGCTGCGAAGGAGTTCATCAAAGGCTGCACGACAAACGGGAGAGAGTATACCACCGATCCTATTACCAGCCCCGTAAAGTTGAATACCGGCGTTGGCAATCCTGCCCACTGAAACAAGTTTCCGATAGGGCCATTATGTCCAAGAATCAGCAAAAGGTAAAACCCTAATACAGTGGGCGGAAGCACCAGGGGCATCGCAACCAGGGCTTCGATCAAAGGTTTGATCCGACAACGGGTGCGCGACAGCCAAAGTGCAAAGGGCGCCCCTATGACCAGTAAAATCACGGTGGTTATTGCTGCAAGCTTGATCGTCAAAAGCAAGGCGGTCAAATCGTCAGCGTGGAGTATCATGGAACTCCATAGCCGTAACTTTGAATGACTCGTTGGCTTTCTTCACTGCGTAAATACTCCAGAAACTGTCGGGCTGCAGGTTTATCGCGAAGGAGAAGAGCCTGCTGGTTGATTTCAGAGTGCAGGTTTTGCGGAACTCTCCAAAAATATCCATCAATTTCCTGACCTGGTTGCAGGATTTGAGACAGGGCCACAAAGCCGACCTCTGCGTTTTGGGTGGCAATAAATGTATGGGTCTGACCAATGTTTTCACCCATGACGAGCCGTGGTTGCACGGCGTCCCACAGCCCCCCTGCTTCCAGCACCTCCCGAGCGGCTAGTCCATATGGCGCATGGCGGGGATTTGCGATGGCAAGTTTCGTATAATCTCCAAATTTCAAAAAATCGATACCGCTCTCATCTACCCTTTGTGATTTACTCCACAAAACCAGACGGCCGATGGCGTAAGGAAATCTCTCCCCCGGAACGGCATGATGGCTGGCCACCAATTTCTGTGGATGTTCTTCATCGGCAGCAAGAAATACATCAAATGGAGCACCGTTTACTATCTGTGTGTAATGCTTCCCTGTTGACCCAAAGCTAAGCAAAGGCTTGACGCCCGATGCCTGCTGGAAGCCATCGGCCAAAACCTGCGCCGGAACCATGAAGTTGGAGGCGACCGCAATAGTAATACTGTTGTCAGCTTCGGGTATCTGCCGGGCGCTGATTTTGAGAAATACCCCGTACGCCAGACCTGACAGGAGAACGAGGACGGCAGTCCAAATCATTCGCGAACGATTGGGCATCAGGTTCAACTTAGCGGTTCATCGTCAGGGCAGCATAACCGGACATACTCGACCCGTTTCTATGGCCGAAATTTCTGAGCGGGATAAACCGGCTCGGGCCGCCAGTTCAACCTGTGACAGGCTTCGCAGTTCTCTATGCTTCCTAAGCCTGTTGTCCAGCCCGACCCTTGACATGATTATATCATAATATGACATGATCATATCATTCGCTCAATTTATTTGGAAGATGGATCACGCGCACTCGGCTGAATAGGAAAGTGGCCTTCGCTCGCCCACCGCAAAAAAATTGCCCTGCCGGGACACCATCTCCGGCAGGAGCAATCGCGTTCGACTCTTAGTTTCGCTCCTTTACTCAAACAACTGCCAGTCCGTTGCACTGCTTGGGATTGCGGGCGCCACGCCGAGACGCCACAGGTCGTTTTGCGGGTTCTGCACGACACCGTCTCCGCCGAAATACCAAACCGATCCATCACTAAGCCCCCACGCCGCCCCCTTGAATCTTCCGCCTGGAGTTGTGGAAGATGTAATTTCAAACGGCGCACCATATACTGGCAACACTTCTTGTTCGTTACTTCCGCCTGCCCAAGTCCACTGGTTGGTCGCAGTGTTAAACAACCACAGGTCGCTCAGCTTCCGCTCGAATGACACACTCTCAACCAGACCCTCTCCCCCAAACATGCCCAGAAGTCCGCCAGGCATCGTCATTCCCACGGAGTTAAAGCGGGCACCGGGCACATTCGTCGAATCAGCCACACCCATGACTCCGTAAGAAGCACCCTGCTCACCCATTTTCGGCCCGTGCATCCAGGTCCATTGTCCCACAGCCGGCTCAAACTTCCACATGTCATTCAGCGGATCAATATAGCTGCTCTCGCCATAGCCATAGCCGCCGAACAACCAGAAGTTCCCCTCAGCATCCGTCCAGGAAACGGCGTTTTCGCGAGCTCCTGGCATATTGCCTGATGCCGTCAGGCCCTGCGTGCCATAGACTCCACGCTCACTTTTCAGTTTCGTGCCATGCATCCACGCCCACTGGTTCAAAGAAACATCGAATTTCCACAGGTCATTCAAGGGACTTGGAATGGTATTTTCATCCGTCGTGCCCCAGCCTCCAAAAAGCCACAGGTTGCCATCAGAGTCAACCCAGGTGCACGCCCCCTCCCGCGCGCCAGGCACATTATCCGGATGGAACACCCCTTTATCACCAAAAACCGCCCGGTCCTGATTCAATCTGCCCCCACTCATCCAGGTCCAGTTCCCCGTCGACACATCAAACCTCCACAGGTCATTACGCAGGATATCATCCCATCGATCGTTCGGAAGAGACCGATAAGTTTCTCCGCCAAAAATCCAGATATTCCCCTCGTGATCCACCCACCCACTGGCATTGCGACGGCCTCCAGGAGTGTAAGCCGAATGGGTCTGGCCCACACTGCCATACCAGCCATCATGATTAGCCGTATCATACCCCTTCACCCAGGTCCAGCGCATCGAGACCGGATCATAGCTCCAAAGATCGTTAAGAAATCCAACCTCCCCATTGACGTCGACTCCCATGCCGCCCATCAGCCACATCTTCTGGTCAGGCGTCGTCAGAGCCACAGGCTCAACGCGCGCTCCCGGGGAATTTGATGAAGCAGGTGTGCCTCGCGTTCCATATACTCCTGATGCCGGCGTCGTGACATCGCCAGACATCCAGGCCCACCGGTGCGCCGTTGAATCAAATCTCCACATTTCCTGAGTATAAAGACTGTCGTTATTATAAAGCACACGTCCGCCCCACCCCCACAGGTTCCCCGCGCCGTCATTCCAGAAAGTTCCGTAAAGACGAGTCCCTGGGCCATTTTCCTCCGCAGAGACCCCTTTTATACCATAAACCGCTATTACGTTCTCTCCCACCTTTGCACCACCCATCCAAGCCCACTGCAGGGTCGCCCGGTCCAGTTTCCACCAGTCTCCTGCCGCGCCCGTTTCCTGGTAGGAATTATTCGGATCGTCGTACGCAGTCTCGCCCCCATAAAGCCACAAGTTCCCCGCGCTGTCTTTCCAAGTCACAGACCCCGTTCTTGCACCGGGGTGATATAACCCATCCGCGACACCCTTCACCCCGTAGACCGGCTCAGGATTTTCAGTGTTGTCCCCTTTCATCCACGTCCACTGATTCGTGCTCACGCTATATTTCCACAAATCACCCCTGGGATATAAATCATCCGCGGCGTATCCCCCATAAATCCAAACATCTGATCCATCCACCCAGCCTTGAAAACCGGTCAGCCCACCAGGAGTATTTCCCGCAGCAGCCACCCCCTGAGTTCCCGTCACTGCCGGACTGCCCCCTGCCCCTGGTCCATGCATCCAGGTCCAGTTGCCAGCCGCCACATCAAATTTCCAGACGTCACCCGCCAAACGCACCGAACCCCCGAAATACCCCGATCCCCCAAACAACCACAAATTCCCACTGCTGTCTTTCCAAGTAAATGCGTCGCTAAGGGCTCCCGGTGTGTTATTCGGCGCACCAACACCTTTCGTACCGTACGTCGGACTGACATTAGTAGTATCAGCCCCTTTAATCCAAGACCAAGTTTTGGTCGCGGAATTATAATTCCACAGATCGTTCAGCCGCCCCTGCGGTCCTGATTTATCAAATCCATAGCCTCCAAAAAGCCAAACACCGCCATCGTCCCCCGCCCAAGACATGGCACTGCTCCTTGCCCCCGGATGCAACTCCCCTCCCGGACCCGAAGCGCCAGTATAATTCCCAAGAGGAATCGGCGTCCCCGCACTCTGACACACCCACTGATTCAACGAGCGATCATACATCCAAAGGTCATTAGTCTCGTCAAAAGCGGATTGGCTATACCCTAAATCACCACCAAAAAGCCAGAGATTACCATCCTGCCCCACCCAGGTCGTAGCCCCTCTCCGGCTACCCGGAAAGCTATCCGGAGAAGGAACCCCTACGGACCCCACATTCATTACCATCCGCGGAGCCGCAGCTCCGGAAAGCCAAGCCCATCCTATCTCCTGACCAGAAGCAAACGCCCCCGCCGCAAAAATAACAATCCCTAATAGATGACGGGCAATTGAACCGAAAAACCCAGAACTGCGTCCCATGCTCCCAATAGCGGACTTACAAATTTCAAGCATGCCAGTGCCTCCAAGACGATAAATTAAGTTGTGAATTCAAATGAAAGACAGCGCACTAAATGGGCATTCCAGCCCACGAACATCCGTAATAAGGCAATTTCCAATGCACATAATTTGTCAAGCAGAATCTCAAAAACGGTGCACTAAATTCTTACATTCAAATTTATATTAAACCATCGTGCGTCAAAACCACCCACTCACAATTCCTGTAACTCGCTCTGCCTCAGGCTTTTACTTCTCTCGAATGAGCAGCGCCACCAACACGATACCCGTGAACATCGTCAGCCGAAACGCCGCATCCAGCCCGTTCCA
>CAYUGQ010000071.1:0-6224 GCA_964444305.1 uncultured Candidatus Sumerlaeota bacterium | reverse complement strand
ATAACAATTAGATTTTTTCTGCCCGCCGCCTACTCCCAATCTGGAACAACGCGACACTCCCCCTCAACTCACCGCAGGTCGGTCCGTCGCCACGTGATAATGGGGATCCTCGCTGATGTTGACCTCCACCAGGTCTCCCGCCCGTTTCAAAAGCTGTCGGCAATCTTCGCTCAGATGACGCAGGTGCAACCGTTTTCCAGCCCGCGTATAGCGCTCCGCCAGAGCATTGATGGCCTGCAGGCCCGACTGGTCATAAACCCGTGTGTAATAAAAATCGATCACCACGTCATTGGGATCATTCGCCGGGTCAAACAGGTCGCGAAACCGAAGCACCGAAGCAAAAAAGAGTGCCCCATGAAGCTGATAGACCTTACTGCCGTTCTCGTTATAAATCTCTCGCGCAATTAAGTGCTTGGACTTGTTCCAGGCAAAAAACAGCGCCGAAACAATCACGCCGATCAATACCGCCGTGGCCAGGTCATGCATCAGCACGGTATATCCCGCCACGATCAGCATTACGAAAAACTCCCGCAACGGCACCCGCCGCCACATCTGCAGGCTGGTCCATTCAAACGTACCTATTACCACTATAAACATAACGCCCACCAGCGCCGCCATAGGGACAGCCTCAATCAGCGGAGCCAGGAACAGAATAAACATCAATAACACCACCGCCGCCGTGATGCCCGACAGCCGGCGACGCCCACCCGACTTCACATTAATCAGCGACTGACCAATCATGGCGCAACCGCCCATCCCGCCGAATATCCCGCACACCACATTCGCCATGCCCTGCCCAATGCATTCCTTGTTTCCCCGCCCCCGCGTTTCGGTCAATTCATCCACCAGCGTCAGCGTCAATAGAGACTCCACAAGGCCAACACCCGCCAGGATCAGAGAGAATGGCAAGATGATCCAAAACGTCTCCATGCTGAAGGACGGCAAAGCATAATCCAGCCAGGCAAAGCGTGGCAATCCCCCTGCGATCCCAATCTCCGCGGTATCCACATCCCCCGCAGCCGCCGCCATTTCTTCCGCGCTTAGCGCCACCGCCGCACTTTCCGAAGCATCCAGCACTGCACCCACCCCCGGCGGCAGTGTCTCCTCCGCCGCCGCTACGATGGCTGCCGCCTTCTCCCGCTCCGCCGTCCTCACGGCGCTGGCCTTGGTGCTGCTCACCAGCATATCCTTCACCGTAACCACCGGCCCTGCTCCGGCCCCGGCCCCCTCCGGCGTCGCACTGCGGTTAATGGCAAAAGCAATTACCGAAACAATCAAAATCGCCGCCAGCGTAGACGGAATAACGCGGGTAATTTTCGGCAAAATCAGGATAATCGCCATCGTCAGCGAAACCAGCCCGATCATCATATAAAGGCTCGTTCCGCTTAAAAACTCCACAATCCCCGAATCGCCCACCGTTTTAAAACTGCCCACCTGCGCAAACAAAATCACCAGCGCCAGACCGTTCACAAAACCCAGCATAACAGGATGAGGCACCAGCCGGATCAATTTGCCCAGCCTTAGCGCCCCGACAATAAGCTGAAAAATACCACACAGCACCACCGCCGGGAAAAGATACTCGATCCCATAAACCGCCACAAGAGATACCACCACAACGGCCATGGCCCCTGTCGCCCCCGAAATCATCCCCGGCCTCCCCCCAAAAACCGCCGTGATCAGACACATGATAAACGCCGAATACAGCCCGATTAACGGAGGCACGCCCGCAACGAACGCAAATGCCACTGACTCTGGCACCAGCGCCAAAGCCACCGTCATCCCCGACAAAATCTCTGTCTTGGGCAACCCGCGAAACGGCGAATTAAGATCTAGAACCAGCGGGTTCATGCGGGCAAACTTCGGGAAACGAATCGTAATATTAGACACAACAAACCTTTAATAAAAATACAGGGGTGAAAGGAAATCGGGCGATGGCGTCCGAATTAGTCGCGGTTCCATCAAGGAATTCGCAGGAGTTCAGGAAAGCGTTAAGAGACCCGCACAGCCGACCATCCGCACTCATTCCATAAATCGGAATTAGCCGAAAAACCACGTCTCTTCAAAAATATGATCAGGGCGGAGTCAGCCGAAAAGGTCCGGAAATATGGTCGATTACATCAGGCATAATAAAAAAAGGAGCGGAAGGCGCTCCGGCTGATGCTTATTGTTATGTCCGCTTCATATTCTTGCCCGCTTGTCCGGGAAGGAATCCAGGCGAAATATCTAGCCTTAAATGTTTTGCAAACGCCAAAGTCACGATGTCTGATGTTCTCAACCAACCTGTTTTTCATGTCAATCATCCCTGACATTTTGTCCAACCAACTAAAAAGGCAAAAACTAATGAGCAGCATCCACCCCGAAACCCGCATCGGCCACGTTCACCTTAAAGTCGCCAATCTCGAGCGCTCCCTCGCGTTTTACTGCGACGTGCTGGGCTTTGAAATCATGCAGCGCTGGGGCAGTGACGCCGGTTTCATATCCGCCGGGGGGTATCATCACCACATCGGCCTGAACACCTGGAGTTCCAAAGGCGGACAACCGCCCCCGCCCGGCACCACCGGCTTGTATCATGTAGCCATCCTCTACCCCAGTCGCGCCGCCCTGGGCGATGCCCTGCGCCGCCTGAACTCAGCACAGATTCCCCTTCAGGGTGCCAGCGACCACGGTGTCAGCGAAGCTCTCTATCTGCAGGATCCCGACGGCAATGGCATCGAACTCTACCGCGATCGCCCCCGCGAAGAATGGCCCTTTGACCCGGACGGAAACCTCGCCATGGGCACCAGCCCCCTCGATCTCCAGGCCCTCCTGCGCGAAGCAGCTTCGAACTGATACCCCGCAATAAAAAAAAGCCGCCCGGTTCTCCGGGCGGCATTAACACGACATTCCAACTCTCAGTTAACCACTAATAAACAGACCAGTCACCTACAGAAGAGTTGTTAAACGTCCCACCACCGACCAGCACAGACCCCCCCGGTCCGGCCGTGGCATAAGCCTGGTTTTGAACCTGCGCAAAACCGGGATTCGTAGGATCCAAAGATACAAACTGCGGATCGAGGTTCGTAATATTTGTCAGCGTAATATCATAAGTCGCATCACTGCGGATACCGTCACCGCCAAAATCGGTCGTGTTAAAAGTATACGGCCCATTTAAAACAATAGCACTATCTGCAGCCGTAAAGGCAGCCAGCGCGCCAGCAGCATCCTCACTGGTTTTATCCAGAATGATAATGTTCTCCTCATCCGCCGGATCGCCATTACCCGCAAGAATAACATTGCTCAGGTCAAAACTCAGCCCGTCTGGCAGGGGTGGACCCACAATGCCACCCTTACGGTTGTTGGCAATCGTCACGTTTTCCATTACCGTCTCCGGTTCCCGCGCCATATTCGCAATGCCCGCGCCCCGGTTATTGGCGATAATCACCCATTCCATCCGGTCCACACCACCCGTACCAGCCTGATGCGTCACCCCGATGCCTGCCCCGTTATTATTGATAAAGCGAATCGGACTCTCCTGCGTTCCAAGAAGGTTAACGGTATAGCCAATTTTGCCCCCCGGTTGAAACGCACTGGCCGTTGTCGTCGTAAACGGATCCGGCCGCGAACCCATCAGGTAGGACACCGTCACACCCGGACCAATCGTCAGCACGGAACCCTCCGGGCCATCACCCTGACTCCGAATCCCATCCGATCCATCGCGGCCGTCCAGACCACTGACCACCACATTCCGGATCGTAATATTATGCCCACTACTCGCAGTCACCGTCGAGCTGGGAATAAAGATTCCCTCATCATTAAAGCTCACCGTATTTTCGGTAACAACCGGCGAGGTCAAGCCATCGAGCGACGCGATTGGCTGATTGTTCCCGTCATTGGAGCTGATTAACAAATTCTCCAGCGTTACCGACGTTCCCTGAACGTCATCGCCCATAATTAAAACCGCAGCGTCCGCCACCCGGTCAGGATCCGTTTGGGGAATAATAATAAGATCCCGAATCGTAATACCGCCAAACTGCTTCCGCAAATGGAACCCGGCATCACGGTTGACAGCATCGCCAAGACATAAAATCGGGCGCAGACCATCCTGCGCTTCAATAATCAATTCCCGGGGGCCCGTCCGAGGCACGTTAATTACGATTCGCACCGACTCCATAAACGGGCCTTCATCTATAAACGTAATCCGGTTCGGCTCCGGGCCTTCCGTTTTATCAAGGGCTGTCACCGCCGTACCCAGCGTAAGATGCGTAGCCCCTGACCCCGGCGGCCCCACCGTTAAATTCACCTGGGCCGCCAGCGGAACCGCCGCCAGAGCAACTATTCCTGCCAAAAGATATCGTTTCATATCCGTACCGCCTCCGTCATCAGTCTTTTAATGGAACGAGCTCGAACAGTATAGAAAATGATGTTTACGCGCGTAAGGGCCACAAAGTGTCCTTGCTCTTCCCATCCCTTAGACATCACGCTTTCAGCCCCGCATTGGTCAAGGATTTATTTTAATCTTAATGTATTGTCACAAATCTGCCATTTATGCCTGGCCGCCCCGCCCCCTTTCTTAACCATTGCTCTTCAGCAATTTCTTTGAATACTCCTCTTTGACACTCATAAATCCTCAACGAAAGCCACCCGAGGCCTCGATGGCGGTTCCCCCGGAACCGTAGAGCCTTCTCAGACTGAGAGTTCTCTCTCAAAAATTTGAGACGGGTGATATACAAATGGTGGTTTTCTCCCCACGACCTGAAAAATTGAACGACCTCTTCAGCCCCAATTCGGGCAACATTCTCCTCAGCCTCCCGGCATGGGTGTCGCGTGGAGGTCAGGCATGATCATCGTAACCGGCGGTGCCGGCTTTATCGGCAGTGCAATCGTCTGGATGCTCAACAACCGCGGCATCTCAGATATCCTCATCGCAGATCAGCTTGGCACCGACCCCCTTAAATGGAAAAATCTCCGCGGCCTGCAATTTCAGGACATCTGCTCCCCCGACCAGTTGCTTCTGCGCCTGACAGAATCAGACATGCCCGCCGTTTCCACCATCATCCACATGGGCGCCTGCTCCACCACCACCGAAACCGACTGCGACTACCTGCTCGAAAACAACTACCGATATTCCCAGCGCCTCTCTGCCTGGGCACTGGAAAACAATGCGCGCTTTATTTACGCCAGCAGCGCCGCTATCTATGGCGATGGCTCCCTTGGTTTTTCCGACGATCCCGATCTCCTCCCCCGCCTGCGCCCTCTCAATATGTACGGCTACTCCAAACAGCTTTTCGATCTCCACATCACCCGATCCGGCATGGTTAACAATTGCGTTGGTCTCCGTTTTTTCAACATTTTTGGACCCAACGAATACCACAAAGGTCCCATGCGCAGCATGGTCTTCAAAGCCGTCGAACAGATCCGTTCCACAGGGGAAGTTGCCCTGTTCAAATCAACCGACTCCCGCTTCGCCGACGGCGAACAGCTCCGCGATTTCTATTATGTCAAAGAGGCAGTCGAGCTCATCTGGCAGATCATGCAACGCCCAGACCTCAGCGGTATTTACAATATCGGCAATGCCGCCACAGCATCATGGAACCAGCTCATTTCCGCCGTGTTCACCGCCCTTAGCCTTCCCCCCCGCATCCGTTATATTGACATGCCGGCCGACCTCGTGGGGCGCTATCAGTCCTACACCTGTGCCGACATGACCGCCCTGACATCCGCCCTCGGCCACGGCATCCCTCCCCAGGATCTCACCCGAACAGTTTACGATTATGTCGCCGGATACCTGTCCGGAGACACCCCCATAAACCTCGATTTTTTAAACAAAACAGAAGGAGAATCTCTACAATGACAACTCAGAAAAGTGACTTTCTAAAAGACGTCGTAAAGCATTACGACATGAAGGCCATTGATGCCCGCCCCATCGTAAACCAGATGGCCCACATGGCATATCAGGCCCGTAACCTGAACCGCGCCACCGACATCTACAACCGGATGCTCGCTGACAAAGACTGCGCCGTTATCCTCTGCCTGGCAGGCTCACTGATTTCCGCCGGCCTGAAACAGGTCATCATCGACATGGTTCGTAACCGCATGGTAGACGTCATCGTCTCCACTGGCGCAAACGTGGTCGACCAGGATTTCTTCGAAGGCCTCGGCTACAAACACTACAAGGGCGATCCCACCGCCGATGACGCTGTCCTGCGCGAGCTGGCCATCGACCGCATCTACGACACCTACATCGA
>CAYUGQ010000070.1:0-13881 GCA_964444305.1 uncultured Candidatus Sumerlaeota bacterium | reverse complement strand
CATCAGAAAACACATAAAGCAGTCCCGGCGCCGCGTGTAAGCTCCGGGAAAGCACGGCCACTTCCGCCGTCACGCCCAGCCTCGCCCACAAGGGCAACCCCTCCCCGCGCACCTCCTCCAAATGCACGGCATAATCAAATTTCTCCGGCGGATTTTGCCGTACATGGACAAAATCCAGCGCACTCGGAATCATCGTCAGGAAAATCACTCCCGCCGGAATCAGCACCACCCCAGACCGCCTCCACCCAACTCGACGCAGCAGCGGAAAAAGCGCGATTCCAGCCGCAATCAAAACCGGCGCAACCCCATAATGGATAGAAATCCCCCAGGCGATCAAACTCATGCAAACCGCCGCCATGACCATCCGACGCTTCAGCGGCGCAGATTCATTCAGGCTTTCGTCCAGGGCCCAAAGCGCCCACGCCGCAACCGGCAACACCATATTCTGCGCCCACAAGTTCCGCCCCGCGAACACAATATAAGGCAGCACCGCCCCGATCACCGCCGGCAGCCACGCCAGCCCATCACGCCGATATCGCCGCCCCACCAGTGCCAGCGGAATAACCATTGTGGCCGACACCAAACCATGCCATGCCGCCGCCGCCACTGCACTTGTCGTAAAAAGAAAAACCGGCAGAAGCATCCACACATATCCCGGCGCATTCCGAAAACCCATGCTGTTCACAATGCCCGTTAACGGAATTGCCCCCTCCCGCACAAGCGCCGCCCGCTCACAAATGGACGACTGATCCAGCAAAAAATACATCCACTCCAGCCGAAACCACCGCATGGCCACGGCGGCCAAAAACAGCACTCCAGTCAAAAGCCAAAAACCCCGCCCGTTCACCAGCGGATTATGCAGTTCGTCTCTGTTTCCCATTGATGAATGGAAAGTCAGCGAGTCCAATCCGAATTACAAATGAATCTTGAACCCGACAAAGGAAAGTCCGCCAGCCAGCCCGCCCCGCCGGTCCTGACCTGGATATTGTCCATCGCCGTCATACTGCTCGCCCTGGGCTATGCCGGGTGGTTTGTCTTCGGCAGCAGTTTCGATGCCGAACAAGCCCGCCTGTATCCCCTGCCAGTCCTTGCCAACATCGTCGACCAAGCCACCTATGCCGCACCTCCCTGGGAATGGAACATCCCCCTCTGGAGCATAGCCGTCTGGATCCTCTGGCTGGCATCTGTAACGACCGTCGGAATGGCTCTCACCCGCTGGATGCTCCAGCACACAGTCTCCCTCTCATCCCGCCTTGCCCTCAGCTTCGCCGCAGGCTTCACCCTTTTCGGCTGGATGCAGATGCTGTTCGCAATGGCAAACACAGCCCGCTTCCCCATCACCCTCGCCATATTTCTGCTCACAACTACCATCGTTCTCATCACACAAAAACGCCTTCGCCATGACCTCAAAGCCCTCCTCCATGCCGCCCGCTGGCGATGGAGAACCGAAAGTCTGTCCGGCCGCGCCCTTGTCAGTCTGATCATCCTCGCCGCCGCCCTCATGCTTCCGCCAGCCCTCACGCCGCCCGCTCAATCCGATGGTGTCCGTTACCATCTCGGCGCTCCCCAGGAATTTATTAAAAACGGCTCCGTCGACTTCCTCCCCGGAAACGCCTACAGCAACATGCCCTTTCTTGTGGAAATGCACTTCATGGCCGCCCTTCAACTCCGCGCCCCGGAAGCCTCTCACCTGATTCATCTCACCCTCGCCCTCTTCACCAGCCTCGGCATCTATGACCTGACTCGCCGTCTCTGGCAAGGCAGCACCGCCTTCACCGCCGCCATGCTCCCCGCCGTCGCTTATTTCACCGCCCCCATGTCAGCCATTGTCGCCGCCTGGCCCTACACAGATCATGCCCTGGCCTTCCTTACGCTCGCCTCCGTCCTGTCTGCCACCATCTGCCTGAGCTCCCCCCAACGTCTCTCCCACTGGGTCCTGCTCGGCATCTGCCTCGGCGGCCTCGTCGGCACAAAATACACCATGGGACCCATCGCAGTTCTCGTATACATTTTGACCCTCGCCTTGGCCCGCTGGCCCCGCAATGCAACACCCTGGCCCTCTATAATCCGCGCCGCCACTGCCTCTGCAAGCGTCACCATTCTCATTGGCGGCATCTGGTTTTTCCGCAACTGGATCGTTATCGGCAACCCCGTCTATCCCTTCGCCACAAAACTCTTCCCCGGCGGCGACTGGACCGCCGCAAACGATGCCTTCCTGCAAAATCGCGCCAGCTTAAAAGGTTTCGGAAAAAGCCTCACCGACCTCCTCGCCGCCCCCTGGACCACCACCTTCCGATGGATCCATTTCGAAGCCCATAACCCGGGCCCCACCATCATCCTCGCCTTGCTTTTCGCCATAGCTGGAATCATCGCCACAGTCCACCGCTCTTCCTTCCGATCCTCTAAACGCGAGATGACGCTTGTCATTTTCACCGCCGCAGCCTCCGCCATCATCTGGTTCTTCACCTACCAGAGCAACCGCTTGCTCCTGCCCGCCATAGCTCTGGGCATGGCCATGCTGCCTGCCGGACTTTTCCTCGCCCGCGGTATCCGCGAACGCCTCCTCACCGCCGGCGTAATACTCTGTTCCATCATTGGAATACTCTGGGCCGTACAATGGTCCTGGGTCACCACCCGCCTCACCCCTCCCCCACTCACATACCTCCTCGGCCAGATCGACTCCAAAACATTCCTTTATCGATCCCTTACCTACGCACGCGCTTTCGATTACCTGAACGAGCGTGTCTCCCCCCACGAGCGCGTCCTTCTCATCGGCGAACACCGAATTTACGGCGCAAACTTTAATGCCATCTGGAGCGACTGGTTCGATACCCCCGCCCTCGCACGCATCATCCGAACCAACCAAATTTTCTCCACTGACCAACTTCTCCACCACCTCCGCCAGAACAATATCCCTTGGATACTCATTAACGAAAAAGAACTCGAACCCCAGCTAGAACGTGATTTTCGTCCCTGGTTCACCGCCGCCGAATGGCAAATTTTTGAAGACCTGCGAACCTTGTCTGCCCCCGACGTACGTGTCGTAAAGCTCCCCCCCGGTGCCACCGTAATTTACCTGGAACCCACCCCATGACCCGCCGCTGGATAACCGTTCTTGTCTGGGGTTTCGCTCTTTCATTATATGCCTGGTTGCCCGGTTTCACCGCATGGCACGGCCTGAACAACAATGATTTCAAACATCTCTATCTAGGCATGAAAGCCCTTCTCGACGGCATCAGCCCTTACTCTTTCCAGGCCCTGCATCATCAAGCCGCCCTTCAGGGACACCGTCAGATTGCCCTCAACCCTTACGTTTATCTGCCCTTCACCGGACACGCTCTCTCTTTCCTGGCTCCCTTCCGGCTTGAACAGGCCGCCGCCGTCTGGTTTTCTATTAATCACCTCTTCACCGCCGGCGTCGTCTTGATTCTCAGTTCCCTGTGGCCCCGTCAGCGTTCCCTCGCCGCCGCACTCCTCACTCTCGCCTTTGCCCTATCCATTCCCCTGGTGCGAACCCTCACCGCCGGGCAGTTAAATATGGCCCTGCTCTTCATGATCTGCCTCGCCTGGCGCTGTCTCCATAATAATCGACCCAAAACCTCCGGAGCCATCCTCGCCTTTGCCGCCCTGTTTAAGCTTATGCCCGGCATCTTTGGACTCTATTTCCTTTTACAGCGCCGCTGGGTCGCCGCCGCTTCCATGACCCTCGTCGGCCTGCTCCTGTTCCTGCTATCAACCGGTCTGGCCGGCCTCGCCACCACATTTGAATTTCTCCCCATCCTCCAGCAAATGGGCTACGGCAAATCCACCTGGCCCGAAGTCTTTTCCTTCTGGGACGACCCTCCCAATCAGTCCCTTAATTCCTTTTTTACCCATATCTTCGCCACCAACGACCACACCACTCCCTGGATCAATCTCGGCCAAACAGCCGCCAATCTCGCCACCATTTTCGCAGTAATTGTATTACTGCTCGCCTACCTGAAAAGAACCTCGCGCTCTGCGCGGTCCATCCCTGAACAATCAATCTTCACCCCTGCTGACGATCACGCCTATGCCGCCACGCTGCTTCTCGGCCTCCTCATCCCCAGCCTCATGTGGGACCATTATCTCGTCATGACCATATTCCCCGTTGCCCTGCTCCTCCGCGACTCCCTCGCCAGCAAACGCTACCTGATCACAACCAGCATTGTCCTCTGCTATGGCGTCATCTGCCTCCCCTGGCCCTTCTCCCATCCAGCATTCCAGCACGGCACCGGCATCCTTCTAATGAGTCTGAAACTTTGGCCCACCCTTATACTGTTCGGGCTTAATCTTTGCTTTAGTCAGAAACAATCCCCGCGGCGTGAGCCTCTGGACAAACATGATACTCGAAGCACCCCCACATCACAGGAGCGACTTCCAGGCGTATGAAAAACGTTGTAGCATTAGTATTGGCTGGTGGCAGAATGGGCGACTTCGGCGTCCTCACGCAAACCCGTGCAAAAGGAGCACTCACTTTTGCTGGAATCTTTCGAGTCATCGACTTTCCGCTGTCCAATCTAGTGAATGCCGGCGTCGGCCAGATCGGCCTAATCATCCAATATCTGCCCGGATCTCTCATCGAGCACGTACAGTCCGGCCAGCCCTGGGACCTGGACAATTACGGCAAAGCTCTAAAAATCATGCCCCCCTTCGTAGGTCTGGCAGAAACTGTCTGGTATAACGGCACCGCTGACGCCCTTTATCGAAACCTCAATTTCGTTCGCGAAAACAAAGCCGAACACGTAATCGTCCTCAGCGGCGAACACGTCTTTCACACTAACTTTGAAGACATGGTCCAACAACACATCGAGAAAGATGCCGACCTCACCGTCATGACGCGCCAGCTCCCCAAGGAAGAACAGAGCCTTCGATTCGGCTACGTCAAACTTGACGACACCGGCCGCGTCTTGCAATACAACGAAAAGCCCCCCGCACCCACCAGCGACATCGCCGCCACGGGCATCTACATTTTCAAGGCCTCCGTCCTGCAAGAAATGCTCTCCGTCCAGACCGACATGCAAAATCGCAACCTGGCCAAAGACGTCCTGCAACCCTTCACCCATCAAGTAAAAGCCTACGAATATCGCTCTCAGGAATGCTGGGAATACATGGAGACCGTCCAAGACTATTTCGACGTCCAACGGGACCTTACCCAGGGCGGAACCCTGGACACCATGCGCCGCTGGAACATCATGACCAATCTTAAATTTCGCAATGTCGGACACGCCTATGCCCCGGCTTTCGGAAAAGACGCCGAAGTTTCCTCCAGCCTCATCAGCCCAGCATGCAACATCCAGGGCACCGTTATCAACTCCATCCTGTCCCCCGGCGTTAAAGTCGCCGCAGGGGCAGTCGTCTCCGATTCCATCATCATGCACGACTGCGTAATCGGCGAAGGCGCTCACCTGGAATACGTCATCTCCGACCGCGACACAGTCATTGGAAACGGATGCCACATCGGATCAATCCCGGAAAATTACATCAACGCCACCACCACCAGCGACCGCCACCCGCTAGCCCTGATCGGCAAAGGCGCCCAGCTCGGCAAGGACATCACCATTCCCGCCGGCAGTCAGATCAGACCCAACAAGGTCCTCGAAACCCAGAACATGGCCGAAACAGAAGTCTAGCCTCGAAGCAAAAAAAAAGACGTAAGGCAAACGCCCTACGTCTAAATTCTCATCGGTAAAATTTCTGCTTACGCCGTAGCTTTCTGCTTCAGAATAATCTCCGGTTCATCCTTCTTCGTGATCACGTCGCCAGTAATTCTGATTTCCTGGATCTCACTGCTGCGCGTCGGCAGATCATACATCAGGTCCAGCATTACCGACTCAATAATCGACCGCAGACCCCGTGCCCCGGTGTCCGCCTCAAGAGCCTTCCGCGCCATATTCCGCACAGCATCCTCATCAAACACCAGGTTCACATCTTCCATCTCGAAGAACTTCTGATACTGTTTCGTCAGAGCATTCTTAGGCTCCAGCAGAATCCGAACAAGGTCCTCTTCACTCAGACCGTTCAAGCTCGAAAGCACCGGCAGGCGCCCAATCAGCTCAGGGATAAACCCAAACTTCAGCAGATCCTGCACCGTAATATGCTCAAAGATATCATTAAACTTCTGATCTTTGCGTGACCGAACTTCCGCCCCGAAACCCATCGTTTTGGAATGGATACGGCGCTCGATAATCTTCTCGATCCCGCTGAAAGCGCCACCACAAATAAACAGAATGTTCTTCGTATCGATCTGAACATACTCCTGCTGCGGATGCTTACGGCCACCACTTGGCGGCACATTGGCCACCGTGCCTTCCAGCATCTTCAACAGCGCCTGCTGAACACCCTCGCCACTCACGTCCCGCGTGATGCTGCGATTCTCAGACTTCCGGGCAACCTTATCAATTTCATCAATATAGATAATGCCCTGCTCAGCTTTTTCCTTATCATGACCGGCATTCTGCCACAGTTTCTGAAGAACGTTTTCCACGTCTTCACCCACGTAACCTGCCTCAGTCAGCGTCGTAGCATCAGCAATCGCAAACGGCACATCCAGGATTCGAGCCAGCGTCTGAACGATCAACGTCTTGCCGCTGCCCGTAGGGCCAATCAACAGCACGTTCGACTTGCTCAACTCCACATCATCATCAGCGTTCGCGTTATGCAGAATGCGCTTATAATGATTATAAACCGCAACGCTGAGCACCTTTTTCGCCCGCTCCTGCGAAATAACATACTGATCAAGATACTCTTTGATCTCACGCGGCGTCGGAAGCTGCTTGATACCACGATCCACCGTCGAAAGACGGGTCTCCACCTGCTCCTGCTTTAACCGGTCTGTGCATACATTTACACAGTCGTCGCAGATATAAACACTGGTCAAAGTCTCCTTGTTAGGAAGCCCCCGAAACAGCGTTTTCACTGCGTGCTGGTCTTTGCCGCAGAATGAGCATTTAAGCCGCATTGCTTGTGTTTCCACTCTTTAAACCAAACCTCACAAATACATTATAAGCGGGATTCCGCGGCGAATTTTCAAGTTGTGACGCCTAATAAAGTCTACCCGAAAAACCAAAGCGACATTCAAAGTCACTCGGGAATCCCCACGATCATCCCTGATTTGTAAGGTGCATAAGAAATCAGCGCAGCCTTACCGCCGAAAAAGTCAGCAGAGCAAGCTTAAGGAAAAACCGCACCCGGTTCAACCGTCGCCCCAGCGGTCGAAACCTGATCAACTACCGCCGGAACCACAGCTTCGCTCACCACCGGGGCTGCCTCCGGCACAACTGTGGTATCTGCCACCGGCGCACTGACAGGTCTCACCGAAGCAATCGTAGCCGGAGTCATGTCCAGCAGCTCTCCGACCGTCACAAACGTATAGCCCTTAGCCCGCAATTCCTTAACAGCCTTCTGCGTCACCTCCAGCACCGACTCTCGCCCCCGATGCTTCCGATCATGCATCAGGATAATCGACCCATCCCCCGTCTGCTTCATAATCGTCTCCAACATGGCATCCGCAGACCGCCCGCGCCAGTCGTTTGTATCCACATCCCAGTTAATAATCTTATAGCCCAGGCGGCGGCAAATGTTGTCCACCTTCTCATTATGAGCCCCATACGGAGGACGCATCATCGTGCAATCGATCCCCGTCACCTCTTTAATAACATCATGCGTGTCCTGCAGCTCATTCAGAATCTCCTCATCACTGCGGCGCCGCAGATCCGGATGATTATAGGAATGGTTCGCAACTTCAAAACCCATATCCGCCACCTCTTTCGCCAGCGCCGGATACGTCTTCACCATCTTCCCCTGCATGAAAAATGTCGCAGGAACATCATTTTCCTTCAGCCAGTTAATCAGCTTCGGCGTAAGGCTCGGATTTGGACCATCATCATAAGTTAGCGCCACCAGCTTCTTACCCGTGCGGCGATTCATAAAAACCAGCTTATCCGTACTGTCCGGAACCACCGGCGCAGCAGCAGCCGTCGATTTCTCAGCCACCGTCGCCCGTGGCGTCGCCGCCGTGACTGCAGGTTTATCCGTGCTCTCACTGGTTGAAGAAGACGATGCTGCCGCGGATTTCGACGCCGCAGGCGAACTCGAAGCCCTGGCCGGCTGCGAAGCCGGTGTCCGCGCCGCCGACCGTCCCGAAGACGAACCCGACGACGACGACCTGGAAGACGAGGACGAAGACGATGGCGTCGAAGAACTCGCAGCTCTCGATTCAATATTATACATCGAAGCCGGAGCGGCCGCAGGCTGCTGCCGCTGTTGCGAAGGCACCGGCGTATACTGTTGCACCTGCGGGGCACGGCCCGCCGGCATGTTCACCGGCTGTTGCCCATAAACCGCCATCGGCGTCTGCTGTGCCTGGGCCGGCGTCTGCCCTGCCGAGAACGATTGTCCCGGATAATAGCTCTGCCCAAAGGCCAGCGCACCAGCCATCAACATTAGGCCCGTAGCGGCCAATTTCCTGGAAACAAACCTCATCAGCTTTTCACCTGCGATTTTTCAGTAGGAGCAACTACACCAGCGCCCGCAGCAGAATTGCATCAACCACGTGCGATTTCTTACTTTCTGACACCCCAACCACCAAATTGTTTAATCTCAGAACTCTAAACCCAACCCCCGAGCCCTTTTCCTGCGTTTCCCAGCGACTTCATCCCCTTTCTCCTTTAATCTTGAACATTCCCATCCAAAACGTCCCAAATCTCACCCATGAAAACTTCCTCTCAAATCGCCCTCATCCTCCTGTTTTCCGCCGCATTTTCCGTCAGCTCTGCATCCCCCGGCCACCAGCCCGATGCCAACCCCGAACGCCAGCAAACCTATCTCGAACAAAGCCTCACCATCAACATGACCCGCTCCGGGCGCTACCCCATGACCACCCGCCTCGACAAAACCTGGTCTGACTGGCAGAAGCGCACAGGCGAACTCCCCCCCGATTTCGCCCTCATGCCGTCCATGCCCCTCCTCCCCGATCCCCTCACCATCCGCCGCGACGGCACAACCATCACCGTAACCAACGCCGACCAGTGGACCGAGAAGAAAAAATGGTTTAAAAACCAATATCAACACTGGGTTTCCGGCACCATCCCCCCGGCCCCTGATAATCTGGAAGCCGTAATCCTGGAAGACCGCATGAACGGCCGCACCCGCATCCAGCTAATTGAGCTCCGCTTCGGGCCAGAGCAAAAAGGCCGCATGACCTTTGAACTCCTCATCCCCGAAGACCCCTCCCCTCGCCCTGTCTATATGACTCAGTGGAACCACCGCGACTGGGCCCAGCTCGCCGTCCGACGCGGCTATATCGGCTGTGTTTACGCCGGCGGCGACAGCAAAGACGACACTGAAGATTACCAGGCACTTTATCCCGATTATGACTTCACCCGCCTCATGCGCCGCGCCTGGGGCGCATCCCGCATCGTCGACTATCTCCTCACCCGTCCAGAAGTCAACGCCGACCAGATTGCCATTACCGGCCACTCCCGCAACGGAAAGCAGTCCCTCTGGGCCGCCGCCTTCGACGACCGTATAGGCGCCGTCGTATCCAGCAGTTGCGGCACCGGCGGCATCATGCCCTGGCGCTATAGCGACCCTCAATATACCAACGAAACCCTCGACGCGATCGTCGCCGTCGCCAACACCTGGTTCCACCCCCGCCTCCGCTATTTCTTCGGACGCGAAGACCAGCTTCCCATTGATCAAAACGAACTCCTCGCCACCATAGCCCCCCGCCCCCTCCTCATGACCTTCTCCCACATGGAACACCAGTCAAACATCTGGGCGGCCGAAAAGTGCTATCACTCCGCTCGAAAAGCCTATGAATTCCTCAACAAGCCCGACGCCATCAGCATGTTTGTCCGCGCCGGAGAACACGCCGTCGCCGCCCGCGATGTCGAACGCCATATAGACTTCCTCGACATCCAGTTCGGCCGCCGCGACATCCCATGGGATCTCAACCTGTTCTTCGATTACGACTTCGATAAATGGAAAGCCGCCCACCCTGATGACGCCACTGAAGCCCCCAACAGACAACCTGTCCATCTGGCGGAACAATACTCCACCCCGGAAGAATTCCAGGCCGACCGCGCCCGCATCATCACCGAACTCGACTGGATCCTCGGCGACACTCCCCCGGGAGCAAAACCCCTTAAACCCGCCCCCACCACACCAACTCGCATAGACTGGGTCGACAGAATTCAGCCCCGCCCGGACCCCAAACGCACCAAACAAATCAACATCGGGCCCTATTCCTCTCTCGGCGACCACCTCCCCGCTACGATCTATCTCCCCGTAGACGACCAGGAAAATCCCCGCTCCGCCCTCGACGGCGACAAATATCCCCTCATCATCTACCTCCACCAGTACTCCTACGCCCACGGCTATGCCTTCGGCTATCGCCCCACCGGTGGCCGCGGCGGAACTAATATGGTCATCGAACGAGCCACCAACGCCGGTTTTGCTGTTATGGCCATAGACATGTTCGGCTTCGGCACTCGCCTGAAAGAAGCCTTCCATTTTTACGACCGCCAGCCCAAATGGTCAAAAATGGGAAAAATGGTCCTCGACGTCCAAGCCTGCATAGACGCCGCCCAAACCTTTGACTACATTGCACCCGACAGCATTTTCGTCATGGGCGACACCATCGGCGGAGCCGTCGGCCTCATCGCCGCTGCCAAAGACGACCGCATCAACGCCGTCGCCGCCGTAGCCGCCGTTTCCCCCTGGCGCGCCAGTAACGAACGCTACATCACCCTGCACAACTACTCCCATGAGCACGGCTTCATCCCCCGACTCGGCTTCTATCTTGATATCCCCGAACAGACCCCGGTCGACTTCCCTGAAATCATGGCCGCCATCGCGCCCCGGCCCCAGATGATCATCGCACCCACCCTCGACCGCCACACAAACCACGCCGCCACCAGCAACGCCCTCGATCAGGTCAGTGCAGTCTATAAATTGCTCAATGCCGAAGAATCCTTCCGCACCGAGACCCCCCTGGAAATTAACCGCCTTATGCCCGAAATGGAGGACCAGATCCTCGACTTCTTCAAAGCCCAGCTCCCAAAATCCAACCCTCAAACTGCCGACTAACCTAACACCACACATCATCTAAAAACAAAAAAAAGAGGGACAGACCACTCAGTCTGTCCCGCTTAACTTTATCCAGCCTTTACTCGTCTTCAGCAGACGCACCGCAACACTTCTTGTGCTTCTTGCCACTACCGCACGGGCACGGATCATTCCGTCCCACCTTCGCCCCATCGCGGCGAATCGGCTGAGCCGTCGGCTGCTCAATAGAGCTGGTGATTTCCTGCGGCTCACCCCCCGCTTCCGGAAGAGTCTCTTCCAGCGTAGCCTGCCGCGCCTCAGTCTGCATCACCTGCTGCACCGGTTCCTGAGCCTGCATAATCGGCTGCGTCAGGAAGAAGTGCTCAAATACTTCCTTCTGAATGTTAGCCATAAACTCTTCAAACATGATGGAGGCTTCTTTTTGATACTCCACCAGCGGATCAAGCTGAGCATAACCGCGCCAGCCAATCGCATCCCGCATATCATCAATCGCCAGCAAATGGTCCCGCCAAGTATCATCAATTCGACGCAACACAACATACCGGGCCAGACGAACCAGCAGGTCTTCCCCTAACTGTTCCTCCTTAAGGCGATAAGACTCATCCAATTTATCCGAAACCAGGTCCAGCAGGGCGTCATTGTCCAGCCCCTCAGCCTGCTCCTCAAGCTCCTTGAAGTTCGCATAAGGAATATAGCGCTGCAGATGATCAAGGAATCCAGCAAGATCCCAGGGATCATCTTTGTCCCGCGGCGGCTGATAATCTCCCAGCAGACGCTCAATAGCCTGCATATGGATATCCAACAGCGTCGGCTTGATATCTTCGCCCATCAAAATCTGGCGACGCACCGTATAAATAGCCTCACGCTGCTTGTTCATCACGTTATCGTAATCCAGCGTCTTCTTGCGGATCTCGAAGTTACGCGACTCCACTTTCTTCTGAGCGCTTTCAATAGCCCGGGTCACCAGCGGGTGCGTAATCTCCTCACCCTCTTCCAGACCCAGACGATCCATAATCTTTACGATACGATCACTGCCAAACAGACGCATAAGATCGTCTTCCAGCGACAGGAAAAATTTCGACGAACCCGGATCTCCCTGACGACCCGCACGACCCCGCAACTGACGGTCAATACGTCGGCTGTCATGACGCTCCGTACCGATGATCTGCAGACCGCCGCCAATACCCTCGCCATTCTCATCACGCTGAATCACATCCGGATGCAGCTTAATATCCGTACCGCGACCCGCCATGTTGGTAGCAATCGTCACCGCACCCGGCTGACCCGCACCCATCACAATCTCAGCCTCACGCTGATGCTGTTTCGCGTTCAAAACATTATGAGGAATACGGCGCGCCTTCAAATACCGGCTCAACAACTCACTCACGTCCACACTCACCGTACCAACCAGCACCGGCAGACGCTTTTCATGGCAGTCAACAATCTCATCGATTACCGCCTTATACTTCTCACGCTTCGTCTTATAAACCAGATCATTATGATCCTTACGCTTGATAGGCCGGTTCGTCGGCACCACCATCACGTCAATATTATAAGTATGCGCAAACTCGCCCGCTTCCGTCTCAGCCGTACCGGTCATGCCAGACAGCTTCTCATACATACGGAAATAGTTCTGCAGAGTAACCGTCGCCAGCGTCTGAGTCTCAACCTCGATCTCAACGCCCTCTTTAGCCTCCACAGCCTGGTGCAGACCATCGCTCCAGCGACGACCATTCATCAAACGGCCCGTAAACTCATCAACGATGATGACCTTGTTTTCCTGAACCACATACTCCACATCGCGCTCATAAAGGCTGTACGCCTTCAGCATCTGCGAAATGTTATGCAGCTTTTCCGTCTGAGTGGCATTCTCCGCCCTCAGCACATCCTTAAAGCGCTCACGGCCTGCCTTGTCATAATCCGTTCCATGCTTAACGGCCACAATCTGGTCCGGCCGAATCGTCAGCGTGCTGTCATGCTTATGAATGACATACCCGCCATCAGCACTTTTCAAAGCCGCGCGCTGCTGAGCGGTGCCATTCAACAGCACCTCACTCTCATCCTTCAGCTCAAGCACTTCAAAATCGCCCGCCTCAATAGCAGCGATTTCCTCCACGATATCCGGCAATTCCCAAAGTTTCGGATTCTCCGGCGACAGCTCCTGTCGCCCCTTATCCGTCAGATCGATCTGGTGCGTCTTCTCATCAACCGTAAAGAAAAGGCCCTCGTCCAGCTCATGCATCTTCTTTTCAGCGATGAACTCCAGCTCCGTCTTCTCGATCAGCCCCTGGATACCCGGCTCAGCCTTCATCTTCGAAAGACGCTTCTGCTTTGGCACTCCGCGCTGAACCTGCAACAGCTTAATGCCCTCATCACGGGTAAGAGGACCCTTACGGGCAGCCTCCTCCACCTCCGTCATATAACGACTGGTAAGTTCATTCTGCTTCTTAACCAGATCAAAAACAATCGGCTTAATCTCATCATAACGATGAGTGCTGCGATCCACCGGACCACTGATAATCAGCGGCGTACGCGCCTCGTCGATAAGGATGTTATCCACCTCGTCAACAATGCCAAAAAAGTGGCCCCGCTGCTGCACCACCTGGTCCGGACTCGTGACCATGTTATCACGCAGATAATCAAACCCATACTCATGGTTCGTACCATAAGTAATATCCGCCTCATATTGCTGCCGTCGCTCAAGCGTATTAGGCTCAGTGCTGTCAAGACACCCAACAGTCAAATCCAGAAAATGAAAGATCGGAGCCATCCACTCACTATCGCGCCGCGCCA
>CAYUGQ010000069.1:7031-14179 GCA_964444305.1 uncultured Candidatus Sumerlaeota bacterium | reverse complement strand
CAGGCATCTACAACGGCAAAACCCTCGTCATCAATTGGCCTCTGTGGCAGGAAGGTGGCATGAATAGAGGAAGCGCGGAGCAGACAGCCTTTTATCTCAAGAGCAGTGGCCAGGAAATCTTGGACACGAATACTGGGATCAATATCTGGCATTCCGTTCTGCGTACCGGAGCGCAGCAGACGCTGGTGATGACGGGCAAGCGTTCGCGAATCGAGAGTTCCCTGCACCGGATATATGAGCATGAGCCGCGTTCGCGAACGGCCGAGACCGGGAGACAGCAGTTCACACCCACCCTAAACAAGGGTTGGAGACCTGAATATCTAGGTCTTTCAATTAAAGAATGTGTCGTTGCCGATTTGAAGAAAATGATCGCGGCAAGGTTGAAGATAACAGTTGGTAAGCTGGACCTGTCCACCAATTTGGCGGATTACGGCTTTGACTCCGTGAGCATGGCGGCATTCGCCAAAGAATTAACAGATCATTTGTCTCTCGAAGTTGTACCAGCTCTCTTTTTTAGCCACGCCACCATTGAAGAGCTGAGCGACTACTTCGTTCATGAGCACCAGGCTCATATGCAGGCCTTTTACAGGCGTGACGACATAGCTGGCGCTTCCGACATTCAAACCCATAAGGGCGATGCAGCTCCCGCGATCAAGCCTTTGGCTCGTGGGTATTCCCCTCGGCGAACCACATCATTTGCAAGAAAGTGGCTCGCCGAAACTAGCAGTGAGCACGAACCGATCGCAATTGTTGGAATGTCAGGGCGCTTTCCGAAGGCGAGCACGGTAGATGAACTATGGGCGCTATTGGTAAACGGCGAGAGTGGAATTGACGAGATTCCCGCTTCACGCTGGGATTGGCGAGATTATTTCACGACGCCCGGCGATGCCAGCAACAAAATAACAACTAACAAAGGTGGTTTTATTGATGGTGTTGATGAATTTGATGCCATGTTTTTTGGTGTCTCGCCTCGTGAAGCGGAGGCGATGGATCCGGGCGCAAGACTATTACTGATGGAGGCTTACCGGGCAATTGAAGATGCGGGATTGGACCCGACTACCCTAAGGGGGTCAAAAACCGGCGTTTTTGTAGGCATGGAAGAAAGTCAGTACGGAATGTTCGCTCAGGGAGTAGGAATGACGGCAAGCGGCAATGCCATGACTTCGTCGCGACTGTCGTATTTCCTGGATCTGCACGGCCCTGTCATTTCCACTAATACTGCGTGCTCGTCTGGGCTGGTTGCTCTGCACCAGGCGACCCTGAGTCTTCGGCAGGGAGAATGCCGCGCAGCGCTGGTAGCAGGCATTGCCCTCAATATTGCGCCCATGAGCTATCTCATGATGAGCGAGGCCGGTATGCTTTCTCAGGACGGCCAGTGTTATAGCTTTTCCAAGAAAGCCAACGGTATGGGTGTAGGCGAGGCCGTGGTAGTACTAATGCTAAAACCGCTGTCTGCCGCCGTGGCGGATGGTCACCACATCTACGGCACAATCAAGGCCACCGGCATCAATTTCGATGGCAAAACTAACGGCGTCACTGCTCCAAACGGCAAAAGGCAGTCAGAGCTTGTAGAGGGAATCTACTCAGAGCACAACATTGATGTGACAAATATCAGTCACATCGTGACTCATAGTACGGGTACCAAACTTGGCGATGCAGTCGAAGTGCATGCATTGAGCAGCGCATTTAAGAAACTGGATAGCGTTCAGCAATCCGGCAGACAACGACAGTCATATTGTGCCTTGACGAGCTGCAAAAGCAATTTGGGACACACGATGGCGGCTTCGGGACTGGTGAGTCTCGTCAGTTTGTTGCTGGGCATTCATCATCGGACTATTCCAGCCAGCCTCCACTGCGAGGAGAAAAATGAATACATAACGTGGCAGGACAGCCCTTTTTACGTCAATAAAACACCTCGGGAATGGAAAAGCGAATCTGGGCGATTGCGAGCCGGTGCCGCGAGCGCGTTCGGCCGCAGCGGAACTAACGCTCATGTGGTTGTTGAAGAATACCCGTCACCGCTTCGTGCGAAACAGTCCACCGCTTTAGTTGCGGACAATTTAATGATTATCCCATTGTCGGCGAAGTCTCAGGCACAACTGCAGCAGAAAGTCGAGGGCCTTCTCGGCTATGTTCGCGCAGCATCAGCAGGTGCGGAGAGTAACGTTAACCTCAATGCGATGGCTTATACCTTGCAGACAGGCCGAGAGGCCATGAATGAGCGTCTTGCATTCGTAGCCAGTTCGATCCAGCAATTAGGGGAAAAGCTGCAAGCCTTTGTGGATGGCGAGAGAAATTTTGACGGATTTTGCTTGGGGCATGCTAAACGCGGCGAGTCCGATTTCAATATCATCTGCCAGGACGAAGACATTAGAGAAACTCTCGTCGAGAAGCTAATCGTTAAGAAAAAATGGTCCGCCCTTGCGGAACTTTGGGCCAACGGACTGGATTTTGACTGGTACAAGATCCACGGTGAACGCAAACCGGCTCGAATTCGCCTGCCCACATATCCTTTCGCAAAGGAGCGGTTTTGGGGAAATGCAACTGTCCCGGTCGTAATCCCGGGTGCATTGCAACCCGCCACACCAAATTCGAGTATTACCCGCAGCAATTACGTTAAGCCAAAAGACGAACTTGAAAAACTTCTATGCAGATTGTTTGAGCAAGTGCTTTCCATTGATAACGTTGGTGTAAAAGATAATTTTTACATGCTGGGTGGTACATCGGTATTGCTGTTGGATCTGGTTTCGAGGGCGCAGGAAGCTGGGCTGGAAATACTGGTAAACGATGTCCTCAATTCACAAACCATAGAGGAAATGGCCGCTGACATTCGAAGCACCAGCGACTTCCATGGAATTGATTACATCTATACGGAGGGAGACAAAATATTCAGTCTCCCGAATAAGCAGATGCTTTTTAAGCATGTATACATTAATCATTGGAATATCGCGCACATGCAGAACGTCGTGAGTGCGCAGCCTGATGTTCTGCAACAGGCACTGAAAGATACCCTTGCCCATAATGGCGGTTTGCGCCATTACTTTTATAGAGAAAATGAGGTGGTACATGAGGGCATCTATCCCGTAGAACAAATAGAACCCATGCTCATAGTCGATTTGAGCCATGTCGATTCCGCAGCGGCACTCAGCGCGGAAATCGAAAAGCAGGCAGACGAGTTTCAGAAAACGCTTGATCTTACTTCACGGCTGCACCGCTTTGCGTTGTTTCTCTGTGGTCCCTCTGAGCCAGCACGGTTCCTATCCATTTTTAACCATGCCGTTCTTGATGGTATTGGATTGGTATTGTTCTTCAAAGAGCTATATACACGTTACCTGACTTATATTTCCGGTAATACCTTACAATTGCCGCCCACGACACCAATGTCCAAACTTGGCTATGCGCTGCATAATTATGCCAACTCACCGGAAAGCGCGGCGGAAATCGATTATTGGCTATCTTTACCATTCGACAGATGCATATCCATAGCCGATTTTCCTGAAGGGTATCAGCGGAATCTTTTAGGTGCGTTTGGAAAAGAGATCGAAATGAGCCGAACGCTTGATGCTTTCCGGAGCGAACTGCTGCTTTCTAATACAACGCTGACGAGTGGAATAACTCCTGCTGATATTATATTCACTGCAATCACACGTGTAATGGCTAGGGAAAGCGGAAGTCCTTATGTGCATTTCACACTTATTGGTAGCGGCAGAAACAAAGTGTTTCCGGGAGTGGATGTCAGTCGAACGATGGGCTGGTTTAACATAGAGTACCCTGTGCTAGTTCATCTGGATGAAGCATTCACTCTTGTGGAGCAGACTCTCGCTTATCGGAACCAAGTTAACGCTGCTCCCAAATTGGGTCTCGGATTCAAGGCACTCCAATACCTCTGCGAAGACAAAAATAAAAGTGCCCGGCTTAGCCGAATTCCTATACCTGACTTGAAGATAAATTATATATCACCGGGAATTGTTGATTCCGCAAAGGCGGATTCGGACCAGGCAGCGAGCGCCTTCAATTTAATTACGGAGTCTGCGGAGTCACCGGGAAATACACATTCAGCGGAAGCGCTTGCGGCTGATACACCTATTTACATGCAGATATCTGTGCAGGACGGGCAATGTCACGTCAAGCTAGTTTCTCGTGACACCATCTTTAGGGACGCAACGCTGGCTAGGCTCGTTGGCGCCTTTGTAGAGGAAATCGAAAAGATGGTTGATTACCTGTACGACGTTTCAATGGCGACGGGACAGAGCAAAGATCTGCAAGATGCAGTGTCGCGGGAAAAGAGCAGCGAAATTGCTTAGTCCGCACGCCAAACGCTCCAGAATCTTATGTGGCTTTTGATTCGCTGCGAAGATGCTCTTACTATTAATGGTTGCTTTTTATCAGGCATGCTTAGTTTTATTGCGGACCAAGAATAATTTATGCTTACTCAATATAGAGCTGGAACAATATTGAAGTTGACTCTGCCGATTACTCTTGGGCTGGGATCCTCTTTCATAATAGTCTTCGTTGATCTCGCAATGGTAGGCAAGCTGGGAACTGCGGCAGTAGCAGCATTGGGACTTTCCATTTTCTGCTATTCACTCTTCACAGCGTTTTTGATGGGTCTTATCCCAGCAGTGCAGGGAATTGTCGCGCGCAGAAGAGGGGGCAGCGGCGAAGAATCGGTCAGTCTGCCGCTTAATGCGGGGCTGGTTCTCGCTTTGATCATTGGCGTGCCGCTGACCATTTTGGGTTATGTCATTACTCCGCAGCTCTTTTCTCTCATTTCTTCAGATCCGGAGGTAAACAAGGAGGGGATTCCCTATCTTAGAGCCCTGTATCTGACGCTGGTAGGAGTTGGTCTAAATAACGCATTTACCGGGTTTTGGAATGGCTTGGCCAGAACTCGGGTTTACATGTTCAATTTCGTATTCGTGACCTGTCTCCACATTGCTCTGAATTACGTTTTAATTTTTGGCAAGTTCGGCGCACCTGCGCTGGGAGTCGCGGGCGCGGGCATCGCTTCCGCGCTGTCGGTATATGCCGGCACGTTGATATATTTTTTGGTAACTTGGTTGTATTTCTGGAAGCATGGCTTTTTACGTATTAGGCCGGAGCGAAGTCTCATCAGGCTGCTATTTAATTTAGGTCTACCCAATTGCCTGCGGGAAGCCTTTTTCGCTTTGGGTTATGTCGTATTTTTCTGGATGATCGGGCTAGCCGGGACAGCTGAGCTTGCCGCCGCAAACGTAATAGTGAGAACCACCCTGGTACTGCTTTTGTTCGCCAATGCGTTAGCGATGGCGTCCGCGACATTGGTATCCAATACCCTTGGGAAAGGTGATCTGGTGGGCGCAACGGAGTGGGGTTGGGATTCAACGAAGTTAGGTATTATCTGGTTTGCTCTGCTCGGGCTCCCTTTGCTCATTTTTCCCGAACAATATCTCGCGTTGTTTCTTTCTGATCCGCATACTATTGCGATCGCGATAATCCCGTTGCAAATGACCAGTGTTTTGACTGCGCTAGCGAGCCTGGTCTACGTGCTCGGTTACACGCTGATTAGCTTGGGTGACGGTAAGCGTGTTTTGATAGCGTCACTCGTCACGCAGTGGATTTTCTTTTTGCCCGCTGTCTGGGTCGTCGGTCCTTACATGAACTATGGGTTGCTGGGAATTTGGCTCGTCCAGCTCGTCTACTGCGTGCTCGGAGCGGCGATTATTACGACGCTCTGGACCGATGGTCGATGGAAGAGAATCGAGATTTAAGACCAGATTTTCGATTTTAATTTTAACTTGGAGAAGAACGATGGAAGCCGTAAATACGATCAATCAACTTGGTTCTGTGGGGGCGGTGGCAAAGCCCAAACCGAAACTGGTTACAAGACTGTTAAAGTATTTTCTGTATAGCGTATTATCACTCGCTTTGTTGCTCACCGGCGCTAGCTGGGTTTGGAAAATGTCCGGTTCGAACGAATGGAAACTTGTGATGGATCAAGATGGAATTCAGGTCTACTCCATGAAGGTTCCTGGTTCCAGCTTGTTGAAATTTAAAGGTGTCGCGCATTATGACTATTCGTTGAACCAGTTGGTCGCAACCATGGCCGCCGATGAAAATGAGCTTATTTGCCGCGAGTATATGTTTGGTTGCGTCAGTTATGATCGGATTGAGCCTTTCGATACGCAAAGATTGACCGATTTGAATCTATGGCGCGTACAAATGCCCCTTGTTTTCAAGCCGAGGGAATTTCTCATGAAAGGCCAGATATACCAAGATGGACAGACGAAGGAGCTTTTTGTCGAGTTTACGGCAGTTCCGAACCGCGTTTCGTACAACGATTGCTGTGTGCGTGTCATTCAGTTGCATAATACCTGGCGGTACACGCCGTTGGAAACTGGCGGGATCAGGGTTGAGCATATACATGATATGGATATGGGCGGATTCTTCCCTGCATTTCTAAAAAATATTGCGGCTGCTAATGGTGTCCACTCCTATCTTCTGCACGAAATTCCCAAAATGATGAAAATCGAGAAATTTCAGAACGCGCAGTTTGATTTTATAGACGATTACAAGTAGTTCACGCTATGTGCTGGCATGCATAGCATGAACTGCATGCCAGCCTTAAAATCCAGTTCGTGGCTTACGAGGCGACGCAATCGTGCTTCCGCCGCGCCATGGTGCGTTATTGGCTGTCCGCTGATATGGAAGAGACCGCGGGACATTGGAGCGGCGATCCTTGCTGCGCTCTGGACAGTCGGTCGATGGAAGTGAGTCAAAATTAAAGAGTGGATTTTCCGAGCTGAACGATCAGCTTGGGAAGAACTATGGAAGCCGTAAGCACGATCAATCAAATTAGTTCTGCTGGGTTGGTGGCAAAGCCTAAACCGAAACTAGCCACACGGCTGTTCAAGCCTATGGCGAGTACAGTTACCATTCGTCTTCAAGCCCAGAGAATTTCTCATGAAGGGCCAGATCTATCAGGACTGACAGGCGAAAGAACTTCTTGTAGAATTTATGGCAGTTCCAAAACGCGTTCCTTACAATGACTGTTGCGTGCGTGTAACCCAGCTGCATAATACTTGGCGATACACTCCAGTAAGCACCGGTGGCATCAGGGTTCAGCATATACACGATATGGATATAGATATAGATATGGATATAGATAT
>CAYUGQ010000069.1:0-6931 GCA_964444305.1 uncultured Candidatus Sumerlaeota bacterium | reverse complement strand
GATATGGATATAGATATAGATATGGATATAGATATGGATATGGGGGGGATTCTTCCCTACGTTTCTAAAAAATATTGCAACCGCCAACTCAATCCATTTTCTCCTTCGGTATGAATTTCCAAAGATACAGGAAGTCGAGAAATTCAAGAATGCGAAGTTTGATTTTATAGACGATTACAATTAATTCAGCCGATGTGTGTATGAATAGTCGAGAGCGCACAGCTATCGCAGCAAATCGAACTTGCAGCTATTTCGAAAAGACGCAGGGTGTAATTTGTACAAACCCGAGGAAAGCATGTGAATGCATTTGATCCCAAAGTATTTCATCAGTTGTATGGGGTAAAGAGTCCCAGAATCTCCTTCCAGAAAAAGGATTTTCTCGACTATTTGATCATGATGTCATTGTGTGCCCTGGTTCTGTGGTTTTCATATGGTTACGACAATATTATGTCCGTGATCGGAGTGCTGTTGTGCCTCTATATGGCCGTTGTATTTCCGATACGCCATGGTGCCTCATTGGTTGTGCCATTAGTCTTGAAAAGACCGCAGGACATTCTGTATCTCGTTGTGTACAAATTGCGCAATATCACACCAGTTTACTACTGGTCACTTGGGTTGTTGCTGCTGGAAAATTACCTAATACACATTACGCCCGCTCTCCCGCATAACACCGAGCTGATGAACATCTTCGCTATTTATTGCTTCTACACACATTTTGCGCTTGTGTGTCTATACAGAACAATTATTCTGTTGGATCATGTCCGTAAGCGTGCACATGTCCGCGAAGTGTTGCAGCAGAGTCCGTTTTGGAGAAAAGCCGCGCACTCGTCGATTACCCTGGAAATTTTGCATGCTTATTTTACGGGCGTTTTAACCCATATGATTTTGATTGCGCCTTGGTATCTGGTCATTACCCATGTGAACTTTTCGATAATTTTTCTTCCTTTCGTCTGTGTGGCGAATTTCTTCATATCGACAAGAAACATGAAGACCAGCAGCGCTTGGTACTATAGGGAGCATTGGCTTGCGCATAATTCTGAACTGGATTTTCTATATCTTCACGGGTCGCATCATGACGCGATACCAAGCGGGCTAATAGCGGTGTCGGGCAATGGATTTCTTGAAGGTTACTTCAGGACATTCATTGCATTTCCTGATACCTTTTATAATCCTCTTATGGCACTGTTCAGCTTCACATTTACCATAAAGGGGGATATAGAGGCGCATCAATATATTCCGGGGGTGTTTCCTGCCCAGCCAAAGGAGAGGCAAGAGGTTTCTCAGCATTCGCTCCATCATTATGGTCGAATTGAACCCTATGGACTTTGCATCAAACTCAAGCATCCCAACGCATCCCCCGAGCTGGTAAAAAAATACGGCAGGTTACCTGAAGCATTCATTAACTCTGCTGAGATTGATGAACAGCTTACCGGTTTTGAATGGGATAACCCGCGGTATCGCTGGTATCTGCAGCTTATTGACAAATACCGAAAATGATGCCTTGGCTCTTTTGGCCAAATTTTTTGGTTAAATTGAATGGTCTAACCGGAGAAAAGTAATGGAAGCAACAAGCTCGATAAATGCGCGTCTTGCCGATGCGCCAAAGCCTCGAAAAAGCAGGCTCCGCAAAATTCTGAATTTCTTCCTTTTTGGCATACTGCTGCTGCTATTGGCTGCCTTTGTGTGGCAGAAAATTTGGATGAGATCCGGCTCGAATGAATGGATTTTGGAAATGGAAAAAAACGGTGTCCAAGTCTATTCTCTGAAGGCACCAAACGCGAGCGTCAAGAAGTACAAAGGCATCATGCGAGGCAAGTACACCTTCAGCCAAATATTTACGGCGATGGTGGCCGATGCCAGCCTGAAGAACTGCCAGGATTGGTATGGTCCATTATGCAGCGAATTCAAATTCGTGAAGCCATTTAACCCGGATACCATGTCCAACTTCACCTATTGGAAATTTAATTTTCAGTTTCCTCTCGCACCACTTGATTCGATCGTGAATGCGCAGGTGGTCCAGGATCCGGAAACAAAAGAACTCGTCATCGATATGATTGCTGCGCCTAATTTACTGCCCCGCGACCCTTGCTGCGTTCGCATGGCGCACATGCATAACCGCTGGCGCTACACCCCTCTGCCCGGCGGCGAAGTTGAAATCGAGTTTACTCAAGATATGAGTCTTGACAGCCTTACCAATTTTTTAATGAATCTGGCCGGTAAACACAACATTTACACGCTCCTGCACGACCAGTTGCCCGGACTGCTCACGAAGGAAGAATACTCGCAAGCCAGATATGACTTCATTGAAGAAGTGAATCTCTAAAAAGAACGAATTACAGCGCACCGCGACGCTCCATTAGCCTTGGAGCGTATCGCCGGCATTGCTTCGCGCCAATAGGATGTATTTGGAATGGACCAGCATTTACAGCACGCTTTAGTCGACGTTTTCGACCGGCTGCCGCTAGAGCGTCAGCCACATGCGATTATCTGTGTCGGTTCGGATCAGGATTTCCCAAGAGAGGAAATTTATCGCTTGATCGTCGAGCGTACGCTGCGCGGCCTCAATTTAGAAAAATTGCCGTTGCAAATGGTTGGTGCTATGACCGGCCAACAGGAACTTGCCGAAGTCGCTGTTTCCTGGGTTGAAATTCCCATCCTCATATTGACGCAAGTACCCGCCGAGGCCGAATCGTTCCTTATTGCTGCAGCCGGCGCAAGCCTCTTTAACGGAAATCCATTGCTACGATACCCGCGGGTCGCTGACATTTGCGCAGCTACTTTGCATTGTTTGCAGGATCGTCAATACCGCGTCCGGCGTGCGCTTGGATCTGACCTGGACAGGCTTTGTGAACTTGAGAAACTGTGTTGGCAACACACGCGTGCGTCTCGGCAGCGCATCCGCGAGCGGATTCAGAAATATCCCGATGGTCAATTTGTTCTGGAAAAAGACGGGCGATTATTGGGAGTGGTTTACAGTCAGCGTATCGAGGATCCCTGCGTCCTTGATGATTGCAACGCAAGCATAGTTCACAAATTGCACCGAGATTCTGGCCGGATTATTCAGTTGCTGGCGATCAATATTGATCCAAGCGTGCAAAACCTGGGTTATGGCGATCAATTACTTGAGTTCATGTTACAGCGCTGCAGTTTGGTGATGGGTGTGGACCGCGTGGTCGGCGTGACGCTGTGCAAGAATTATGACGCGAAATGTGATGAGCCCTTCGGACGCTATATCCATCGTGAAGGCACGCGTCAGGACCCTGTGCTGGCGTTCCATCAAGCACACGGTGCTAAAGTCACCAAGACGCTTGCGGATTATCGACCGCAGGATCTCGCCAATTGCGGCTACGGTGTTCTCATTGAATACGACATTCTGAATCGTTATCCCCGTAAAATTGATGCATCGGCAGCCGAACGCGCCTCAGCGGCCCCGCCCCCGGGCCGGTCGCATATTCAAACGCTCGTAGAGACCGCGGTTGCGCAGCTGCTGGGAGCGAACGGAGACGTGCTCGATCCCGATCAACCGCTTATGGAAATGGGACTCGACTCCGCTGATCTTTTGCAGTTGCTGTGCAGGATAGAAGAAGCGTATCGACGTAGATTACAGCCAGGGTTTTTCTTTGAGCACAATACCATTGCCAAGGTGGTGGAATATTTCGCGGTGGAGCCGAGCACTATCGCGGATGTTGCCTCGCAGCCTAATTCCTCTACGAAAACGCAGTTGGAATCGTCAGCTGATATTGCTGTGGTAGGTATGGCCTGTAAGCTTCCCGGCAATATCGAAACACCTGAAGAGCTCTGGAGTACGCTTGCTTTGGGTAATTGCGTGATCGGGACTTATCCTCAGAGTCGCGGTGCCTGGCCGGACAAACCAGGAATCGCACGTGGCGGGTTTCTGGAGCAGGCGGAAGCTTTCGATGCCGCTTTTTTCCGCATTTCTCCCACAGAAGCAAAAAATACGGATCCACAACAGCGAATATTGCTGCAGCTCGCTTGGTCCTGTCTTGAGGATGCGTGCGTCCTGCCAAGCGTTCTCAAAGGTTCAAATACGGGCGTGTTTATCGGCGCAAGCAATTGCGACTACAGCCGATTGACCCAGGCATGTGAAATGGAAACGGAGGCGCACCACGCGACAGGCAGTTCCCTCGCAGTGCTGGCCAATCGTTTGTCGTACTTCTTCGATCTGTGCGGTCCCAGCCTACTGATCGATACTGCCTGCTCCGCGTCTTTGGTCGCGCTCCATACCGCGCTGCAATCTCTGCGTGCAGGCGAATGCGAAGCTGCATTGGTTGGCGGGATCAATTTAATCTGTCACCCGGACCTATCGACCGCCTACCATAAAGCGGGCATGTTATCTCCTGACGGTCGGTGCAAATCTTTTGATGCCCGGGCCGATGGCTATGTGCGCTCCGAAGGAGCGGTGGTGTTGTTGCTTAAACCTTTAGCGAACGCATTAGCTCAAGGAGACCGCGTCCATGCTGTGATCAAGGGCAGCGCGATCAATCACGGGGGGCTGGCTGGTGGGCTGACCGTGCCAAACCCGCGGAAGCAAAGTGATTTACTCATGGCGGCCTGGAAAAATGCAGGTGTTGCTCCTCACAAATTGAGTTATATCGAGGCTCACGGCACCGGTACATCGCTTGGCGATCCCATTGAAATACAGGGCATTCAAACCGCTTATGAAAGGCAGCGCGGCGTACAGGAGGACATGCGTTGTGCCATCGGCTCAGTCAAAAGCAACCTGGGGCATTTGGAAGCAGCTGCGGGACTCGCTGGCCTTCAGAAAGTCATTCTCGCTTTGCAACATCGAGAAATACCGGCGTCCATTCACTTTGAGCAGCTCAATCCGAAAATAAATCTTAGTGAGTCACCTTTTTATATTGCAGATAAACATGAATATTGGGATGCGCCCCAGCCGCGCACGGCTGGTGTCAGCAGTTTTGGCTCGGGCGGGGCAAACGCGCACGTTGTCGTCGCGGAATGGACTTCTGAAGCAACGACCGATACTGAAGAAGAGAAACCCCGTCTTTTCGTACTTTCTGCGAGAAATAAGGAACGTCTGAAGAAATACGCAGAAATCATAGCGCTGTGGGTCGAGCGTTGCTCCGAGGGCATTTCTTTTGCCGATTTTATTTATACCTTTCAGGTGGGACGTTCCCCTATGGAAGAGCGCTTGACCGTAGCCGCTTCAGGTTTTATCGAGCTGAAGACCCGATTAAATGACTGGCTGCATGCAGGAAAGGTTGACGATCAAGTTCGGCAGGGAAGTGCAAAGCGGGCTTCCGAAAAAACGGAGGCCACATCGAGTGACTCGGAAGGTCGGATTCTTGCGTCCCCGCTCGCGGAAATAGACCTCAGCCAGCTTGCGCTTTTTTGGACTTCAGGGCTCGATGTCGACTTTTCTTCACTTTATACAAAATTCCCACAAAAAATTTCTGCGCCCTCCTATCCATTTGACAACAAAAGGTACTGGATTGAATTGCCAATAAATAAGGCAGTTCATCCGTTGCTTGGTTCACGGACCGTCCTAGGTGAAGGTGTCGTTTTCTCCAAGACCTGGGGTCATCTTCCTGGGCACTTATTATTTACGCAGGAGGATTTCTCCTGTCTTTCCCTCGGGCTCGTTTTGGAAGCGCTTACCGCTGCCAGCAATACGCTGTTTCCCATGCTGAAAGTCGCGGCTATCGAGAAATTCCGTTATTACCCTTTTCACATAGAAGTAGGCGACCAAATCAGCTATGAAACGCGCTCTTATTCCCGCGGGTCGAGAGCTCACACCGAATTAGTTCAAATATTAGGTGAAGAGCAAATACTGATCGCCGATGCGGAGCTGCTATACATTGCGACAGCAGACGCCGGGATCGCAGTGCCACCCCGGGCGGGTGCAAATTGGTTTGAAACGGAGGAGAGCGCAGAAGGCTCCTGGCAGCTGCCGGTCGAAACACTGAAATCCGTTTTTCCGGCACTCCTGAAAGGATCGACTTCGCAAGCGTTATCAATTCCTCGAATCGCATTCCACGGCTCCGGCATATGGCAAGCCGGTCCGATGCTGGTGGCGCTGACACCCCATGGAGTATCTGTGCTCACTGGCGCAAAGGAACCGGTTTTATCCATCTTGAACTAGCTCGGATGACGTGAATGACCAAGTCGATTGTTTTTGTACACGGTCTCGGTCTCGGCGAGTGGGTATTTGAGGAACATTTTGTTCCCCACTATCGCGCGCAGGGGTACGAGGTCCACACCTTCAACCTGCCAGGACACACCTCTGGCTCAACTGCAGTCGAAAGACAGAGAGTCACTTTGGATGTCTGCGTGCAGTTTGTGCAGGATTACCTAGAGGCAAAGCTTTCCCAACCTTATGTGCTCGTTGGCATGAGCATGGGCGGTGCCATCTGCCAGAAACTGCTGGCGTCGGGCTACGCACACAAGAATTTTTCTGGCGTGGTGTTGTTGAGTCCGGTGCCCCCGGTCAACAACTTGCTGTTTACTTTGCGGCTCTGCAGAAAACTCGCCGTCTCGGAGGCCGGGGTATTGGTTGATTTTTTCAGCGAAAAACCGAACTCATTGCTGATGTTTTCGCGCGAGTCTCTCTTGCGCTTCTCCACTGAACAAACGGAAAGCTACGTGCGAAAAATACTGACTGGATTTTCGCGACTCGAATATTCAGTATTTTTTCAAGATTTGGTGCCGAAACCATTTCAAGTGAACCTCCCGCTGAAAATCATTGGCGGAGAAGATGATTTACTGTTTTCTCCCGAAGTGCTCCATTTCACCGCGGCATATTACTCCCTGCAGGCGGAAATCCTGCCGGGTTTGGGTCATATGATGCCAGTTGAACCTGCCTACGGGCGGTGTATCGATGCCATCGATTCGTTTTTGAGTGAGGCTTTTTCATGAGGCAGTCGGATCCTAAAACGGCCATTATTGTCGG
>CAYUGQ010000068.1:1943-14356 GCA_964444305.1 uncultured Candidatus Sumerlaeota bacterium | reverse complement strand
ATCGAAAACGCCGCCCGCGCCGCCAAAGCCCACGACTTCATCATGCGCATGCCCCAAGGCTACGAAACCCCCGTCGGCAGTCGTGGAAACCGCCTCAGCGGCGGCGAACGCCAGCGGCTCGCCATCGCCCGCGCCATCCTCAAAGACGCTCCCATTCTCATCATGGACGAAGCCACATCCGCCCTCGACAGCGAAACCGAATCCGTCATTCAGGAAGCCCTGTCCAACCTCATAAAAGGCCGCACGACCATCGTCATCGCCCACCGTCTCTCCACCATTCAATCATGCGACTGGATCTACGTCCTCGACGGCGGCCAGATCATCGAACAAGGCACCCACTCAGACCTCCTCGAAGCCCAGGGCCGCTACGCCCGCTTCCACCAGATTCAATTCGCCCACATCACCTGAGCCAGCTCAGGCCTCCATTAATACTCCGTACTGTTCCGCTTTTTCTTCTCCGACGCCTGCAGCCGTTCAATGTGGCTAACCACATCCTCATAACCCGCATCCACCCGGAAAATCCGCCGATAAAGGTTCAGCGCCCGCTCTGCCTCAGCCTCCTCCTCCATTAGCTGCGCAATCGTAAAGAACAAGTTCTTCAAAACCTCCTGCTCCTCCTCCGCAAGTGACGGATTCAAATCCGCCTCCGCCAGAGCCTCATCCGCATCCGTAAACAAACCCTTCCGCGCCAGCAGATAACCCAGCTTCGCCCGCGGAATCCGCCGCTCAGGATCATTCAGCCCCGCCCGCTGGTAATACTTAATCGCCTCATTAAGCTGCTCAAAATCATGATGGATATCCCCCAGCTCCTCCAACAAATCCCGATCCCCCGGCCGATCCTTCAGCAACCCCTTAATCTCCTCCATACGGTCCCGCTTCATCGTCTCCACCGTCCCACGAAGCTGACGCCGGATCTCAAAACTCTCCGGATCAATCTTCGACGCCCGCTTCAAAAGCTCAATAGCCGACGGAAAATCCTTACCCTCTCCATACAGCCCCGCCACCCGCGACAGCAATTCCGTATCCTCCGGCGAATGCTCCAGCAGAGACAGCCCCGCCTCAATCGCCCGCGAAAAATTCCCCACCTTCTCCGCCGCATCCATCTCCAGCCGCCGCTGCTCCTGACGCGCCGAATGCTCCGCCGGCAACCGGTCCAAATAAGCCAGCGCCTCCGCCCCATCCCCCGCATCATGATAATACCGCATCTGCGCCTCCAGCGAAGCCACATGGTTCGGATTCAGCGAAAGAATCCTCTGCGCCGCTTCATGCATCACCACCTCCGCATCCATTTCCCCCTGCGCCCGCCGCTGATAAAGCTCAAACGCCAGGTCATACTCCCGCCTCCGCAGATAAAGATCCGCCAGGTAATCCATCAGCCGACGATTCTTTCCATGCCGCGACAGCATCACCCGGATTTCCTTCTCCACCCGGTCCTGCAAATCAGGCTCACGCTCCAGCAAATCCTCAAGCTGAACCACCACCCGATCCGCCGACCGCGCCGCCACCAGGTGATCCAAATACTCAAACTTCAGATCCAAATCCCCCGGAGCATGCGTCACCCGCTTCTCCAGCGTAGTCAGCCCCTTATCCAACTGCGTCTTGCGAATCCTCGCCGCCAGCGCATCCACGTTCTTCAACAAACGCTCATCCTCCACACCAATACGCCGCGCCTGAGTCAACCGCTCCAGCGCCTCCTCTTCCCGTCCCGCCTCCGCCAGCGTCGTCGCCAAAATGAACAGCGCCCGCGGGTTATTCGTTAAGTCATGCTCCCGCGTAACCAGTTGCTCCACACTCAGAAAATCACCCTGCGCATAAGTCTCCTCCAGCAGCCGCAGCTTCTCCGCCGTAGACGCCTTCCCGCTCAGCATAATCCGGTTCAGGTGACGCAGCAAATCCTCATGAAAGCCCTTCTCCCAATAATACTCCACCAGCTCCCGCCGCAGCGCGATATCATTCTCATCCAGGTTCAGCAGCTCCTCCTGCAGCGCCGCCACCGTATCCCGCTCATTCAGCTTCTTCTGAATGCCGATAAGCTCCTCCAGCGCCTGGCCATCCGTAGGAAACAACCCCAGGATATTCTTATAACAAGCCGTCGCCTGCTCAAACGGCTCGCCCTCCTCCGACAAAATCACCCCGCACAGCCGGTGCAGATTCTCCCGATCCCGCCGCTTAGAAAGCAGCCCCAGCAAATCCTCCCGCCACGGACGCTGCTGCTCCGCCTCCATAGCCAGCATAGCCCTCAAAGCATCATCTTCCCGCCCACCATCCAGCCACAGCCGCACCAGCCGATCCCCGATAACACGATCCGCCGCCTCCCCCTGCGCCATCTCCAGGTAATGAATCGTCTTCTCCGAATTCCCCGCCGCCTCCCAGGCATCCGCCAGCGCCAGCGCCGCCCGGGCATCCACATCACCCGACTCCCTCTCCGCATACACCAGGTAAGGCAGCGCCTGATCATGACGCCCCGCCGCCGACAGCGCCCGCCCATAAACCACCAAAGCCTCCGCCTTCCCCGGTAAAAACACCAGCGCCGAATGCGCCGAAGCCCGCGCCGGCCCAACACTGCCCCGCTCCAGCAAACGAACCGCACTCCGCAAACTACCCCGCCCCACCATACGCTCCAGCACCACCACAGGCACCGGCAGCAGCAAACATAAAACCCCCGCCCCCAAAATCACCGGCACATTATCCGGCCGCACATCAAACAACCCCAGCAAAAGCCCCGTAATAAAAAGGCCAAACGAAACAAACAAAATCCACAACCGAATCAGCGGACGCCCCGGCCTCCGATAATCAAAACTCAGCACATAACTAGCAACCGTCGTAACCGTCCCCAACAGCCCCACACCCGCCGCCACCCACACAAAAAAACTCAAATCCCGCGACGCCAGGTAATCATAAAGATCACCCAACACCCGCCCCCCGCTGTTAAACGAGTAATTCAAAACCCCACAGGCAATATTAACAAAAATCGACAGGATAACCAGCAGCGTAAAAAAAGCCGCTCGCTTCCTGCTGTGGTTGGGCAACGAAATATCCGCCGCAACCGCCGACTCAGTCGCTTCCATCAGGTCCGAATTGTTCTGTTCCACGTAATTACCTTGTTTAGAAATCGCGCGACGATACGGCCGCCACGCCAGCGCAGCCGCAAACTTCTTTCATCGTACCATCAGAGAGAATTTTGCCTCTGGCAACTGTTTTCCACAAGGTTACACATGCTGTCCGGCGTATCACGATAATAAATATAAGTCGGCGCCTCCAGCCGGCGCATCACCGCCCCCGCCTCCGTCGCCCGTTTTCCAAAATCATAATCATTCCCAAAATCAGGCCGCAAAAACCCCCCCATCTCCAGCGCCCAGTCCCGCTTCATCACAAACGTCCCCCCCACAAAACACTCCGACAACGAAACCATCCGCCCCAGGTCATGCACATCCGGCACACGATCCGGCCCACCCACCACCGTAATCCCCCCGTGTAACATCTGGATTTCCGGATTCTCCGCCAACACCCGCAAACGCACCTCCAGGTGCTCCGGCGCATAAGCATCATCCGAATCCAGAAACGTCACATACGGCGCCCGGCTATGCCGCAACCCCGCATTCCGCGCCGCCGTCAGACCCCCATTCTCCTGCCGGATATAACGAAACCGCGGATGGATCTCCACCAGCGTCTCCGCATAAGACGAAGTATTATCCGTCGAACCATCATCAATAATAACCCCCTCCCACTGCGTAATCGTCTGGCTCAACAAAGAATCAACAGCCCGGGGAAGCAGCCGCACCCGATTATAAGTACAAATCACAACCGAGATCAGCGGCACCTCCCCCGCGCCGTCCAAACGATCACTCACCTCAGGAAACAACCGAACCATTCTTCAAAAGGTCCACCGCCAGAATCACAGCACCCTCCACAGGCTCCTTCCGAGGACGCGTAATATTAATCCCCGGCAACACCTTCGCCAGCCCATCCCGGAACAAACCAAAATAATGATCCGCCTTCCGCAGGTTACCCCCCGAAACAATCACTTCATAATTAGCTTCCCCATTCGGAAACAGCCTCCGCGCCACCGCATGCACAATATCCGCCAGCTCCTCCGCCTCCTTCTGCAAAATCTCATTCGCCACCGCATCACCCTCCGCCGCCGTCTGATGCACCAGCCGGCTCAACCCAGCAATCTCCGCCTTGTTCGCATTAATATCCCGAATCCACCCCAAAAGCTGATCCGGCCGTTCCAGCCGCAAATGCTCCAAAATCACCGGCTGCAGCTTCGTCGGAGCAATCCGCCCGTCATGAGCCTTCATAATCGCCCGCAACGCCAGCAACGACATCGTATACCCGCTGCCCTCATCACCCAGGATATGGCCCCAGCCCCCCGCACGCACCCGCTCACCCTTCTCATTAATACCAAACGAGATGCTTCCCGTCCCGCTAATCGCAATAATACCAAACGGCTTCAACGCTCCACCCGTCAGCGCAATCACCCCGTCATTCACCGGCAGCACCTGCGCCACCGGCAAAAACTCATGCACCAGACCCTCCACCATCGGCTTGTCTTCCGGACGGTCCACACCCGCCATACCCAGGCAGATCGCCTTAACATCCTCCGCCACACAACCCGCCGCTGAAATCAACTCACTCGCCAGCTTCCCCAAATTCTCCCGCACCACATCCATAGAATTACTGTGGGGATTCGTCGAACCCACCTCAAACTGAGAAATAATCTCACCCTCATTCGTCGCAATAGCGCCCAGGGTTTTCGTACCGCCGCCATCAATTCCAATTACGAAATCAGCCATGATGATCTTTAAAATTCCTTTATTTTACTGGGGATAATTAAAAGCTTTCCAACCCGGAAAATCCAGAACTAACCTACCATAGACAACATAAAAAATCGCCGATTTAAGCCCCACCACCAAATACAAATTTATCTACAACTATAACATTCGCCCACCCGATCTACCTAAGAGAGCTCTTCCCAAATCGCAAACGGAGCATAATAGTGCATCTGCCGCCCAGGGCACCTGACAACACCCTCAAATCAAAACAACACGCCCTTGCCCATCGCCTCCTCACCGGAATCACCCTTCTTTGGGCCTTCACATACCTCCTCCACACCCTCCTCTCCAACGGCTTCTGGATCGACGAACTCTACACCCTTCACACCATTCGCCTCCCTTGGAGCGAAATGGTCCTCGAACGCCTCAGCCGCGGCCATTTTCCCGGCTATTTTGCTCTCGTACGCCTGTGGTATGCCCTCTGGCCCGAACAACAGTTTGAACCTGCACTCCGCTCCCTCAGCGTAATCTTTTATCTCCTCTCCATCCTCTCCTTCTGGCCCCTCGCCAAACGCTTCCTCTCCGCCCCCGCCTCATGGGTCGCCCTCGCCCTCTTCGCCAGCAACGGCATCCTCCTCCGTCAGGCCAGCGAAGCCCGCATGTACACTCTCACCCTCTTCATAGCCGTCTGGATCACCCGCGCCTGGCTCGAACTCCAGCAGTTTGAACCCCGCCCCACCCCGCCCGATCAGCTCCGCCGCCAGCGCCGATGGCTTGCCCTCCTCACCGCCCTGCCCGCCGTCGGCTTCTTCATCTCCACCACCACCGCCGTCCTCCTTCTCTCCCTCATAGCCGTCGGCCACCTCTGGCAAAGATCAGCAATGGGCCAAATCAACAAGCGCCTCTATATCGCACTCTTCGCCGGCATGCTCATCTTCCTCCCCGGAGCCATCGTCCATCTTCACACCGGAGACCGCATAGGCGTCTCCTCCAGCAAACCCCTCGTATTTCTCACCCATTTCATAGCCCTGATGCCCGGCGTCCAGCTCTGGGACGACTACTACGGCGACGACTGGTGGAGCCCCATCCTCGTCCTCATCGGCGGCATCATCACCGCCCTCGCCGCCCATACTTTCTGGAAAAACCGAACCCGCCTCCCCCCATGGTTCATCCGCACAGGCCTCGCATCCATCCTCCCCATTGCAGCCATCATCGCATCATGGCCCATCATAGAACTACTCGACCTCGATATCATGGGACCCCCGCGCTACTTCCTCACCCTGCTGCCCCTCGCCTCCATCGCCGGCGCCTGGGCCCTCATGCAGCTTCCCCGCGCACTCGCCATCCACAGCCTGCTCACCCTGATACTCATCGCCAGCGCCACCGCCATACTCTCTGTTGATGTCGAACGATTTCGCTACCAGCTAATCAACTACATGAAGCCCCGCTACACCCCCGGCGAACCCGTCATCGTCACGCCCCACGAGATTGCCGACGGCGTCCAGCTCTACGTTCCCGGCTCAAAAGTCCACGCCGCCCTAGACCGCTGGAATACCGATAAGGAAGCCATCAGAAAACAGCTTCAACCCCTCGGTTCAGCTCAACGCATCTGGCTCGTATGGTATCGCGGAAACAAATCCCCCGTCATCGAAGTCGCTCAGGAACTATGGGGACCGTTTACTGTGAATCGCCCGGAGAAACCATACGGGATTGTGCGGATATACCAGTTTCACCCCCGCTCCCCCCATCCGGCGGATTAACACTTTCCTCAACAGTAACCATATCTTTTTGCAGAGAAGAATTTCGTGGTGGAGCAGGCTTGCGAGGTTTCGTGTCCCGATCCATAATCTCTTTCGGGATCATGAAAAGATGGATCATACTGATAAACAACATGGCCAGACAAACAAAGCCGCCTGCCACAATACTTAGTAATAAATCACTGCTCATTATGGGCAAAACTTACGGCGGCATTTCCCCGTAATTCTGGAAAAAATCAGGTTTCTGTCTGAGCCTCAAGCAAACGAACCGGCTGACCATCCAGCGGCAAACGAATCGCCACCCCCGTCCCCGCCCCCGGCCTGCTGTTAATATGCATCTCACCCCCATGCTCCTCCACAATCCGGCTCACAATCGCAAGCCCCAGCCCCGTCCCGCTAAACTTCGTCGTATAATACGGCTCCAGCACCTGGTTCAGGTTCTCCTCCGAAATCCCCGGACCATTATCCTGCACATGAATCACATAATACTTATCCATGATCCGCGTGTTAATCTCAATCGCCGGACGCCATGAATCCTCCACACCCAGTTCATCCTCCCCAGCCCCGTCATCCCGCCGTCTCTCCCGCTCCTCGTCCACCGCCTCCATACTGTTTTTAAGCAGATTCAAAATCGCCTGCGTAATCTGCGCCGTATCAATTTGCACAACCGGAATCTCCCGGTCCAGCCGCAACACACACTCAATACCCCGCGAATCCATCTCCGGCTGCACCGTCGCATAAACATGCTCAATCAGCCGGTTAATATCCGCCTTATCCTTCACCGGCCGCGTCGGCCTCACCGCCGTAAGGAAATTGTTAACCACCTCACTCAGCCGGCTAATCTCCTCCAGAATGATATCGCTGCTCTTCAAAACCCGCTCCCGCTCCAGCTCGCTCATCCGCTTCTGATGCACCGACCGGTTCAGCAACTGCGCATGGATCTGAAGACTGTTCAGCGGATTTTTAATCTCATGAGCCAGGCTCGTCGTCAGCCGCGCCAGCGTCGTCGCCCTCTCCAGCTTCTCCCGCTCCTGCTGCGCCATCCGCACTTCCGTCGCATCATGAATGATCATCACTGAAGCCCCCGGCTGCACATTCAGCTCATCCTCCAAAGGCAAAATACTCACGCTCAACCAACGCCCCGCTGGAGCCGGAATCTCCACCTCCGCATGCATGATCTTATCACGCTTCAGCGCAAAACCAGAAAGCAACTCATGAAACGTCGGCACCTCCACCAGGTTGTTAAAATGCTCCCGGTAAATCCGCTGCCGGCGCGTAATCCCCAACAGCTCCACCGCCGCATTATTAATATAAAGCACTTCCAGGTTCGGACGCAACACCACCACCCCATCCACCATCACATTAAAAACCACCTGCAGGAAGCGCTTCTCCCGAACCAGGTTCGTCAGGAACGACTCAATACCCTGCTGGTCAACCTTGCTCAGCTTCGATAAAAAGCGGTCATCAAACCCGCCACCTTGATGGATGGGTGCCATGAAACATTAAAACGGTCCGCCCACCCACAAAATTCATCGCTCAATATCGCCGTCAATCACCAAAATACCCACCAGCTTCGGCACCTTGATCCGAAATCTCCCTACTGTTTATAGAGGAAAAGCGCACGCTCCGTTATGGTTCTTTTTGACCACCGTTCAAAGGGTTTGCTTTATTGTAAACCATTAATGATAAATGATTTATCTTTCATTTTAGGGCAGTTTTTGAGGTGTTTTAGCTGCTTTATTGTAATATCAAAATATTGATTTGAGTCTCTCTCTTTGATTATTTTGGGTCATTCGTTTGTGCTAAATTCCCCGCAGAACCACAGGCACGCTATGCAATCGCAAGCCGCCGCAGGCTCCTGCTGACGTTGAGAAAGGAAGCTGACCAATGGAAAAAAAGAACGGCCTGCCGCTTGCCCGGGGACTCTATAACCCCGACCTGGAACACGACGCCTGCGGCGTTGGATTTGTCGTGGATATCAAAGGGCGCAAAACCCATGAAACAGTCCGCCAGTCCCTCACCGTTCTTGATAACCTCACTCACCGCGGGGCCTGTGGCTGCGACCCCGAAACCGGTGATGGTGCAGGCATCCTCACTCAGATACCTCACGACTTCTTCGTCCATGAAGCAGGCAAACTCGGCTTTCAGCTTCCTGACCCCGGCGATTATGGCGTCGGAATGATCTTCCTCCCCACAGATGCCACCGCCCGCGCTGAATGCGAAAACACCCTCAAATCCGTCGTCCACGAAGAAGGCCAGACCGTCATAGGCTGGCGCGACGTCCCCGTTAATCCCCAGGCCATCGGCCTCGTTGCCCGCGAAGCCATGCCCATCATTCGACAGGTCTTTATCCGCCGCGCGAAAACCACCTCCACCGGCCCTGACTTTGAACGTGCCCTGTACCTGATCCGCAAGGTTACCAACCACCGCCTGCGCCATGATCAGCGCCCCGAAACCGAACTCTATTATGCATGCAGCATGTCCAGCCAGACCATCATTTACAAGGGTATGCTCATTTCCCACCAGATGGAGCAGTTTTTCCCCGACCTCAAAGACCCCTTGTACAAAAGCGCCCTCGGCCTCGTCCACAGCCGTTTCTCCACCAATACCTTCCCAAGCTGGGAGCTGGCCCACCCCTACCGCATGATCGCCCACAACGGTGAAATTAACACTGTGCGTGGCAACCGCAATTGGATGACCGCCCGCTTCGCCGATCTCCAGAGCCCTCTTTTTCCCAATATTGACGAACTGCGCCCCCTCGTTACCGAAACCGGCAGCGACTCCGCCGCCCTCGATAATGCCCTCGAATTTTTCGTTCAGGGCGGACGCTCCCTGCCCCACGCCGTCACCATGCTGGTCCCCGAAGCCTGGAAAAATGATCCCACCATGGACGCCGCCAAACGCGCCTATTACGAATATCACGCCTGCCTTATGGAACCCTGGGACGGCCCGTCCGCCATTTGCTTCACCGACGGTATCCAGATCGGCGCAACCCTCGATCGCAACGGCCTGCGCCCCGGACGCTACTGGGTCATGGAAGATGGCCGCATGATCTTCGCCAGCGAAACCGGCGTCCTCGATGAACCCGTCGAAACCGTCCTTTATAAAGGCAAAATGCAGCCCGGTAAAATGCTGTTGGTAGACACCGCAGAAGGCCGCATCATTGGCGATGACGAGCTGAAAAATCGCCTCGCCGCCATGCAGAATTACACCGAGTGGATACGGGAAAACGTGATCGACCTGGACGCCATTCCCGATCCCGATCCTGACCAAATTCCACATCCCAAAGGCGAGAAACTTCTCCACCTTCAGCAGGCCTTTGGATATACCCTGGAAGACTTACGAATCCTGTTAGCCCCCATGGGCGCCCTGGGAGAAGAAGCCCTCGGGTCCATGGGAACTGATACCCCCCTGGCTGTCCTGTCCGACAAACCCCAGTTGCTCTATAACTATTTCAAGCAGCTTTTTGCCCAGGTCACCAATCCGCCCATCGATTCCATCCGCGAAGAAATGGTCATGAGCACCTGGAACTACTTGGGTAAGCTCCATAACATCCTTGACGAAACTCCTCAGCACGCCCACCTCGTTCGCGTAAAACACGTAGTTCTCACCAACGAACAGCTCGAAAAAATCCGTTCCGTGAACGTCGGCGATTTTAATTCCATCACCCTGCCCATGACCTTCAATCCGGCCGCAGGAGAAGCTGGGCTTGAGGCGGCGCTGGAAGACTTGTTCGCCAAAGCCGAAGCCGCCTGCCGGAACGGCGTGAACATTATTATCCTGTCCGACCGCGACGTTGATGCGGACCATGCACCAATCCCCGCCCTGCTGGCTACCGCCGGTTTGCATCACCACCTGATCCGTGCCGGCCTGCGCGGCAGTGCTGGAATTGTCGTGGAAACCGGAGAGGCCCGCGAAGTCATGCATTTTGCTCTCCTGGTCGGCTATGGCGCCGGGGCAGTTAATCCATACCTGGCCTTTGAAACCCTCGATGAAATGATCGCCGCCGGCCAGATTCCAGAAGAGCTGAATCCCGCAGGAGACCTGACGGCGGAGAAAGCTGTCTCCAATTACATCAAAGCGGTAGATAAAGCCATCTTGAAAATCATAGCCAAAATGGGAATCAGCACCGTCCAGAGCTACCAGGCGGCTCAGATTTTTGAAGCCATTGGCCTGAACCGGGAAGTTATCGACAAGTATTTCACCTGGACCGCTTCCCGAATTGGTGGTGTCGGACTGGAAACCGTTGCCCGGGAAACCCTGTTGCGGCACCAGCATGCATATCCGGAAAACCGGACCGCGAAAGTGGATATGCTGGCCCACGGCGGTCAGTATCACTGGCGGCGTCATGGCGAATTCCACCTGTTCAATCCGGACACGGTTTTTAAGCTTCAGCACAGCACCCGCACCGGCGACTATAATGTTTATAAAGATTATGCCCGGGCGGTAAACGACCAGGCCAAACATCTTTGCACTTTGCGGGGCCTGTTTAGATTTAAATCAACCACGCCCGTTCCGCTGGACGAAGTAGAACCGGTTTCAGAAATTGTAAAACGCTTCGCCACGGGCGCTATGAGCCTGGGTTCCATTAGCACGGAAGCCCATGAAACCCTGGCTATTGCCATGAACAGAATCGGCGCGAAAAGCAATACTGGAGAAGGCGGCGAGGATCCGCGCCGTTTCAAGAAAGATGCAAATGGTGACTGGCGCCGCTCGGCTATCAAGCAGATCGCCAGTGGCCGTTTTGGTGTTACGATTCATTATTTAAATAACGCCGTGGAACTGCAAATCAAAATGGCCCAGGGCGCAAAACCAGGCGAAGGCGGTCAGCTTCCGGGGCATAAGGTGGATAAATATATTGGGTGGCTGCGTCATGCCACGCCCGGCGTGGGTTTGATTTCGCCGCCGCCACATCATGATATTTACTCCATCGAAGACTTGGCGCAGCTTATCCATGATCTGAAAAATGCCAACCCTCAGGCCCGAATCAGCGTGAAGCTGGTTTCAGAAGTGGGCGTAGGAACCATCGCCGCCGGGGTGGCCAAAGCCCACAGTGATGTGGTTTTGATCGCCGGTCATGATGGGGGGACCGGGGCCAGCCCGTTGACCTCGATTAAACATGCCGGCGTTCCGTGGGAACTGGGTCTGGCGGAAACTCAGCAAGTATTGATGATGAATGGCCTGCGCGACCGAATCGTGGTGCAGTGTGACGGCCAGTTGAAAACGGCCCGGGACGTGGCCATCGCCACCTTGCTGGGCGCGGAAGAATGGGGTTGTGCAACAGCGCCGCTGGTGGCCAGTGGCTGTATCATGATGCGCAAATGTCATCTGAACACTTGTCCTGTTGGCATTGCTACACAGGATCCTGTGCTGCGGGCAAAGTTTGATGGAAAACCGGAATACGTGGTCAACTTTTTCTATTTCCTCGCTCAGGAGATGCGGGAAATTATGGCAGAGCTGGGCTTTCGCACCATTAACGAAATGGTGGGGCGCGCGGACCTGCTCGAAATGAATGATGCCATTGACCACTGGAAGGCGCGGGGGCTGGATTTTTCGGCGATTTTTGTACAGCCGGAGCTTGGTAGTAACGCGGCCCGGTATAAGGTGAAAAACCAGGATCACAGTTTGGAACTGGCGCTGGATAACAAGTTGATTGAGCTGGCTCGGCCGGCTCTGGAGCTGGGTGAGCGGGTGGATATTGAAATGCCCATTCGCAATACCAACCGTACGGTGGGTACCATGCTCAGCAGTGTGGTGGCTCAAAAGTATGAGGCGGAAGGTTTGCCGCCGGATACGATCAATATCCGTTTTGCCGGATCGGCGGGACAGAGCTTCGGCGCGTTTTTGAACAAGGGCATCAGTCTGACGCTGGAAGGCGATG
>CAYUGQ010000068.1:0-1843 GCA_964444305.1 uncultured Candidatus Sumerlaeota bacterium | reverse complement strand
CAGAGCTTCGGCGCGTTTTTGAACAAGGGCATCAGTCTGACGCTGGAAGGCGATGCCAATGATTATGTGGGCAAGGGGATCAGCGGGGGACGAATTGTCATATTTCCGCCTATGAAATCGCGATTCAAGGCTGAGGAAAATATTATTGTGGGCAACACCTGCCTATATGGTGGCACCGGCGGCGAAGTGTATGTACGCGGCCTGGCGGGGGAGCGCTATGCGGTTCGTAACAGCGGCGCGACTACCGTAGTGGAGGGGGTGGGCGATCACGGCTGTGAGTATATGACGGGCGGGTATGCGGTAATTCTGGGTCCGACGGGACGGAATTTCGCGGCGGGCATGAGCGGTGGAATTGCGTTTGTGTTTGATGAGGGGGGCCGGTTTGATCAGCGGTGCAACCGGACCATGGTAGATTTGGAGCCGGTTACGGACCAGCGGGACATTGATATCCTGCGTGGATTTATCGAGCGGCACGTGCATTTTACGGGCAGCACTAAAGGTGCGGCGATCCTGGCGGAATGGGAAGGAAACCTGCCGCGTTTTGTGAAGGTAATGCCGCGGGATTATAAGATCGCTTTGCGGATGCTGGAAGAAGAACAGATGAAGGCTGAGCAGGATCTGGCGGGGGTTCCGGTTTAACGGGGGCGCTCTGGCGAGGACGGCGGTGGAAAATTGATTGTGCCGGCGGTTAGCCTGTAAGTTGCTGTATGGCTCTTAAAAACGAACAATGGCAACGGTATGCCCGGCATCTTTCTTTGGAAGATGTGGGAGTGGAAGGTCAGGAAAAACTGCTGGCAGCGCGGGTGCTGGTGATTGGTGCGGGAGGGCTTGGCAGCCCGGCTTTGCAGTATCTTGCGGCGGCTGGAGTGGGTACGATCGGTATCGTGGATATGGATTTTGTTGAGGCATCCAACCTGCAGCGGCAGGTGATCCATACTACTCCGCGTATTGGTATGTTGAAGATTGAGAGTGCCCAGGCGGCGATTCGGGATATTAATCCGGATGTGCGGGTGGTGCCGCTGAAGACTCGGTTTACGAGTAAGAATGCGTTGGATATTTTGGCGGATTTTGATATTCTGATGGATGGTACGGATAATTTTCCGACGCGGTATCTGACGAATGACGCCTGTGTTTTGACGGGAAAGCCGAACATTTTTGCGTGCGTGCAGGCGTTTGAGGGTCAGGCGAGTGTGTTCTGGCCGGGGGGGCCGCAGGGGGGGCCGTGTTACCGGTGTATTTTTCCGGAGCCGCCTCCGCCGGGGGCTGTGCCGACTTGTGCGGAGGGGGGCGTTCTGGGGATTTTGCCGGGGATGATGGGGCTGATCCAGGCGACGGAAACGATTAAGATTATCCTTGGATACGGGGATACGCTGGCCGGGCGTCTGCTGATGTATGACGCCAAGGGGATGAGTTTCCGGTCGATCAAGGTTAAGAGAAATGCGGATTGCCCGATGTGTGGCGATGCGCCGACGATTACTGAGCTAATTGATTATGAACACTTCTGCGGTTTGGCGGCGGCGCAGGCTGCAGGGGTTGCGACTACGACGGAAGAGGGTGGCGAGAAAATTATGGGACAGATTTCTGTGGGGGATTTGAAGAAGCGTATCGATGCGGGTGAGGATCTTTGCATCATTGATGTGCGAAATCCGGATGAGCATGAGTCGGGGGCAATTCCGGGGGCGGAACTGGTGCCGTTGCCGGAACTGCCGCGAAGGCTGGCGGAGTTGGAGAAATATAAGGATCGAGAGCTGCTGGTTCATTGCCAGAAGGGTGGCCGCAGCGCACGGGCATGCGGTATCCTCAAGAGTGCGGGATTTGAGAATCCTGTGAATGTTGAGGGTGG
>CAYUGQ010000067.1:0-14522 GCA_964444305.1 uncultured Candidatus Sumerlaeota bacterium | reverse complement strand
CCTTGCATTTTATCAATCCGGTCAAAATCTGGATCCAGGCCAACGCAGAGGTTCGTCCCCCGTTTGCGGCAGACGTTTTCCAGGTACTTGTTAAAGCTGATATTGTTGGCAGGCAGAGGTTTTCCGTTGGTCACCGTTGGCGATCCTCATCCTCAGGATCGATGGGTGCATCATTCCCAGGCCCCTTGCCGCCCAGCTCTCCATATTGATAGGAGCCGGTGTCATCAATTCCGGGTGTGATCTCCGGATCATAAGGGTCCACGGTGTCGTCGGGCACTTCCACATCGGGATTAAGAGGTGCACCGCCGAGGCCCGCTTCTACAGGTTGCTCATCAGTTTTCCGGTCATTCAGCGCCATCCAGAACAGCGCACCGATTATAATGAGGAAACACAGGATCAGCAAACCATTAAGAATACGGTCGTCAGAATCATCCTTGGCTTTTTCAGCAGATTTTTCCTGTTCGCGCTGGTGGCGCTGTTCATCAATGGATGCCAGTAAGACAGGGTCGGTCGTGGATACATTATCAAAACTGTATCCCCGCAAACCGCCTTTTGTCAGGCTGTGACGGATAGAATCCACCACTTCGCGGGTGCTTTCGACACGCTTCTGCTGGATTTTGAGATCACTCTCCATATTATCCAGTGAGGATTCAAGCTGCTCGAAGCGCTGCTTCAGGACGAGGATTTTTTCCTGGGCGTTACGGTCTTCCCGTGCTTCATCTATTTGAGGCTCTGATGAACCACAGCCCGCCAGGGAAAACATGAGGGCCAAGGCGCAAATCGCCAGCATCTGGCGTTTACACCACTGTACTTTTGAACGATTAACCATAGACCCACACAGACCTTTTTCGCCAGATTCTTATCTTCATAACAAGCTAACGGAGATTTCTTTTATCAGGTGAATCCGGTTCGTCAATCTGTTCCTCAAGGGGTTTATCCAAAGCCTTATCCCAGCCTCCGCCTTCGCGGGTGGGCAAGGTCCAGTCGCTGGTAACGTTATCGTCGTCCGGCAGGATAAACTCCCCCGGGCGGCGTTCACCAACATCGCGACCTTCGGCATCTCTCAGGTCGTCTTCATAACGCATCTTGCCGCCGCCGTCCATCTGAGGCGGGCCGGCCACATCCGCCTTGTCGTGGGGATAATCTTTATCGTGGGTGGGATTATAGTCGTCGGGAACGACAGGTTCGTCCGGGCGGGGGGTACGGTTTTCTTCAGGATTCTGTTTGTTGTCGTCAGGCATTTTTCGGAACCTCCGGTTGGTTTCTTAAGTTACGGCAAATTCCGTTCCCGGCCCGGGGTGGCGGCTTCCATAAAATGGAACGAACTTTTCTTCTTCGGTAATATAATTGATTGCTATGGGGCGATTTAGAAAACTGGAAACAGGCACACCGGCCGCAAGCATGGCGGGCGATGAGGCCAAGGCTGGCCGGGGGCCTGATGCAGGCCAGGGCGCACCGGACTATGACCAGGGGCATTACCTCGCCGAAGCGGATCAGTTGTTTTATTCCGGCGAGTATCAAAAGGCCCTCCGGAATTACTCCCGGGCGATGGAGGTGGATCATGCCGCCATTGAACCGTGGAAGGGCCAGATTCTCTGCCTTATTAAATTGAAGCAAACCCGGGAAGCGACCATGTGGGCATTGCGTGCGATTGAGCTTTTTCCGGAGGCTCCGGAGCTGGTCAACCTGCAGGGGCTGACCCTGGCACTGTCGGGGGCCAATCAGCGGGCGATTTCCTGCAGTGATTTTGCCATGAGTATGTCCGACGGCGGCACGGCGTTTACCTGGCTGATCCGGGCAGAAATTCTGGCCCGGGCAAATAACCCGAACGCCGGTTATTGTTATGAGAAAGTGAAGGATCTGCGAAATCCGGCAGACTGGCGGTTGCTGGCCCTGACCGGAAGTTTCCTGCTTGATCAGAAAAAGTGGGCCATGGCAGTTGATTTTTTGCGACCGGCAGCGGAGGTTCAGCCGACTAATCCCTGGCTGTGGACGCTGCTGGGTACGGCTAACGAGAAGCTGGGTTTTACCCAGCCTGCCATGCAGGCTTACCGGACGGCGCTGGATGTTAATCCTAATTATCGTCCGGCGCGGGATGCCATTGACCGGCTGGTGGCGGTTCCTTTGCCGGTGCGGCTGTGGCGTCGTTTGCGGGGCAGCCGTTAGTTTTTATGAACCCCTTCGGTCGCAACGGACTTTTTAACCGGTTTTTCATTTTTTTAATCCGGCTATACCAGCGTTTCATTTCGCCGCTGTTTCCGCCGGCATGCCGGTTTTATCCCAGTTGCAGCCGCTATGCATTGGAAACGCTGGAGAAAAAATCGCTTCCGCGTGCTCTGCTAATGACTACCTGGCGGCTTTTGCGGTGCAATCCGTTTACCCGGGGCGGTTATGATCCGGTGGATCCGGACTGATTCCGTTTCTGCTGGATTTTGGTGCGATGCCGGTGGGGGCAAAGTGAATGTACCTGCACTGGCGATACTATGCCTACTCGGGCTGTCGGGATCGTTTTATCCGGGCCGCCAGCCTCACCCATTCTGAACTGCGAACCTTGAATTTTAATGAGCTCTAGTAATGCCGGAAAGCCCCAGTGGCTCCAATTTTTCCTGATTTCCTACCTACTGATTCTTGGCTATATCTGGTTTACCAGTCCGCCGCCTAAAGACCCTGCTTCCGAACCGGGCTTTGCCGGCTCAGGCCAGACAACCGGGACGCTGACAGCCGCTATTGCTGCGGCGAATGCCGGAACGACTACCACGCAAACCGTTAGCGGACAGGATGATCTGTCGATCCACACCCACCCGGGCGATCTGGTGAACCTGAAGACTGATTTTTATGATATCGATCTGGATACGATTGGCGGTCTGGTTCATAGCTGGCGGTTGATGGATACGGGCAGCCAGTCTTTTAATCGTGATGAGCATACGTCGGGCGTAGAGCTGGTTCAGCGGATTCCCGGTCTGAACTCTCCGTTTGCGGAGCATCAAAACTGGCCGCTGGAAATCAGCTTTAAAGAGCAGAACGTCCAGAGTTATGAAGACTTTAACCATGTTCGGTGGGACGCTGACGCGCTTGATACTCAGGGTCAGGCGGCTGTCCGGCTGAACTCTCCGGCAATCCGGGGCATCCGCGTTGAGAAGACGCTGGAGATGCCGCAGGGTGAGTATTACGGTAAACTGCGGATTACGATCCACAATGATAACAACTCGCCTGTTCCTATTGTGGACCAGTTTAACCGTGGCCTGACGCTGCGTTGGGGCCCGGGGCTTGTGGATCGGGATCTTTCGAATTCTGAAGGCAGCGCGCGAAATTATGATGCGGCTGTGGTGCGGGATACGGATGATGTGCAGGTTTTCCGCCCGAAGGCTGGTGGCGAGGCCATGGAAAAGAGCGGTCCTCTTTTGTGGGCCGGGCTGGAATCCAAATTTTTTGCGGCCCTGCTGGTGCCGGAACAGCCGGATAATGCGGCGGCCCGGAATACCTACCATTTCCGGACGCTGGTGCCGAACAGCTACCAGGTAAATGCGGCTTCTGCGTCGGATCCTGCGCGGCGGGCTTTACTTCAGAATTATTCTCCGCCGATGGTGATGGAGCTTTCGACGCCGCAGTTTGACCTGGCGGCGAATTCCAGCCAGACGTTTGAATTTGGCGTTTATGTCGGGCCGAAAAAACATAACATTCTGAAGCAGTATGACCAGAAGCTGGAAAGCCTGATGTTCCATGAGTCATGGTGGTGGATGCGGGCTTTGTATCTGCTGATGACGGACATTCTGAACGGTATCCATCGCGTCTTGATCAGCAATTACGGTATTGCGATTATGCTGCTTACGGTCGTGGTTAAGGTGCTGGTGTTCCCGCTGGTCTTGCGGGCAATTAAAATCCAGGCGAAATCTTCGGCGGATATTAAGCGAATCAAGCCTCACCTTGAGGCGATCAACGAGAAGTACAAGGAAGATCCGCAGGAGAAACAGCGCCAGACGTGGAAGGTTTACCAGGAGCATGGGGTGAACCCGCTGTCGGGCATGCGGAGCTGTCTGCCAATTTTGCCGCAGATGCCGGTGTTTATTGCGCTTTATCGTATTTCAAATGACACCCTTGACCTGCAGGGCGCGAGCTTTTTGTGGATCAGGGATTTGAGCCAGGCGGATCATCTGGTTAATTTCGGGTTCCATATTCCCTGGGTGGGCAGCTATTTTAACCTGTTGCCGATCCTGGTGGCGTTTACCCAGATGGTGTCGTCGAAAATTTCGATGTCGCGGGCGATGCAGAACATTACTGATCCGAACCAGTTGCAGATGCAGAAGATGATGGTTTACGTGATCCCGGTGGTGGTGATGGTCACCATGTATAAGTTCCCTGCGGCGCTGATGCTTTACTGGATGGCGAGCAACACGATCCAGATTGGTCAGTCGATGATTACGAACCGTATCCTTGATCGGGAAGAGGCGAAGCATTTGAAGGCCGGACCTCCGCCTCGCAAGGCGAAAAAGGCTAACCCTGATGGCTTTATGGCAAAGCTGATGGCAAAGGCTGAAGAGGCGAAGAAGGAAATGGAACGGCGCGAGGAGCTGGCGAAGAAGGCTGGCGCAACCAAGCCTAAACGGAAAAAATAGGATTTGCCGGTGGCCGGCTGTGTATGATTGGCTTTGGCTGGAAATTACTATTGCCCTACTATTTTTGATCGGGAAAACAGAACCATGACGATAATAGACATTTCTGCGGATACGCCTGAAGAAGCCCTGGAGGATGGTCTGCGCCAACTGGGTATTGCCCGGGAAGATGTGGATATGCAGGTGCTGAGTTCGGCCCATGACGATACCCTGCCGGGAGCTGAGCCGCTGCCGGGAGTGACGGTGCGGCTGACGGTGAAGGAAGATGTTCTGGTGGGAAAGGCTCGCCAGCACCTGCTGAAAATTTTGGAAATCATGGGCATTAATGCTCAGTTGGAAGTGTTGCGGCGGCGGGGCGGCTATGTGCTTAACATTCATGCAGGGGAAGATGACTCACTGATTATCGGGAAGAATGGTCAGAACCTGGAGGCGCTGCAGGTTTGTGTGAACCGGATGGTTGTCCATGGCGGTCGTGATCTGTTTCCGATTTTTGTGGATTGCGAAAATTACATGGACAAGCGGCTGGAGCGGCTGGAGCGGCTTGCCCAGCGCTGCGCCCGGCAAGCGGAGCGGCAGGGTGTGGAGGTTCCGCTGGAGCCGATGACACCTTTTGAGCGGAAGATTGTCCATAATGCGATTAAGGATTTCCGTAAAGTTCATACCGTGAGCCGCGGCGAGGGCCGGGATCGGCATATCGTGGTGGTTCCGGGTGGAATTGCGGCGGAAGCCCAGTTGCGGCCCTATCGGGGATATACGGGTAACGGCGCAGGGAGTGCGGTGCAGTCTGCGGCTGTGGAGTCTGATCATGATGAAACTGAGCTGGACCTGGATAACGCCTGACGGCGGTTGATTTTTATAATTGGTTTATGCGGTTCCGGGAGCAGCGGAGCCGCTTTTCTTTTGCAGAATTATGATGTGCTGATGTGCGGCGGGGACGGGGGTTTGGGATGGGGTCTGATTTTCGGGGAACATACTTTGGACTGCGCGTTATACATGTTCAACGAAATAGAAAAAGCTACAGTAGCCTGCCTAAAATTTGCCTGGGTCAAGCGGTAGCGGGCTTTTATGTGGCGGCGTGATCCGTCGTATCCCTTTTGCGTCGCAACTTAAAATCCCGACATGCCTCTTTCCAGGCTACCTTTGGTGTCCTGCGTTGTTTTCAGGACCTGCATTTCAAAAAACTGGGTAGGCTGCGAAAGGAAGAAGTATGACCGAGATTAACGGTCAGCGCAGCAACAAGCTTGCTGCCTATGAAAAAGCGGTACCTTTTGGTGCTGAAGAACTGGTGTTGAGCACCGGAAAACTGGCCAAGCAGGCCAATGCAACTGTGATCGCCAGTGTGGGTGGTACGGTTGCGATGGCGGCGGTAGTTATGGCTCCGCCGAGCGATCAGCCTCGTGATTTTTTCCCCCTGACGGTGGATTATCGCGAGAAGGCCTATGCGGCGGGTCGTATGCCGGGTGGGTATTTTAAGCGTGAGGGTCGTCCGGGTGAGGCGGAGATTCTTCGCGCTCGTTTGATTGACCGACCTTTGCGTCCGATGTTTCCCGAAGGGTTCCGTCAGGAAATCCAGATTTATGTCGCGATTCTTTCTTATGATGGAAAGAATTCGGCTGACGTGGCGGCACTGACGGCGGCTTCCACGGCTCTGATCATCAGTGACATTCCGTTTGAAAACCCGGTTTCGGCTGTCCGTGTGGGTTATGATGGTTCGAATTATATTTTGAACCCGACCCTTGAGCAGCAGAAGAACAGCAAGCTGGACCTGATTGTCGCCGGTACGAAAAACGCCATTACGATGGTGGAGTCTGGCGCGCAGATGCTTACGGAAGAGCAGATGCTGGAAGCGCTGCGATTCGGGCATGAGCACGTTAAGGTGCTGTGTGAAGCTCAGGAGGCTATGCGTGCGGAAGTGGGCAAGCCGAAAAGTGAATGGAAACGGCCTGAGGGTGATGAGGCGCTGAATGCGCGGATTCGGGATATGGCGCGGCCTCATTTTGAGAAAATTGCCACGATCTATGACAAGCAGGAGCGTACGGCGGCTCTGGATGCGGCGAAGAATGAAATCGTGACCGCGCTGGAGGAAGAGTATCCGGAGATCAAGGACCAGATGAAAGAGGTCTTTGAGGAAGAATACTCGAAGTCGATGCGTGATGCGGTATTGAATTCGAATGTCCGTGCGGATGGCCGCAAGCTGGACGAAGTTCGTCACATCAGTGTTGATCTGGGTGTGCTGCCGCGGACGCATGGCTCGGCTGTGTTTACGCGGGGTCAGACGCAGAGCCTGGGTGTGTTGACGCTGGGTACCGGTGAGGACACGCAGGAGATTGACGACTTGGAAGAAGTGGGCGAGCGGACCTTCTATATGCATTATAACTTCCCGAGCTACTCGGTGGGTGAGGTGCGGCGCATGATGGGTCCGGGACGTCGTGAGATTGGTCATGGTGCTTTGGCGGAGCGGTCTATTGCTCCGATCATTCCGAACCATGATGAGTTCCCTTATACGATTCGCCTGGTTTCGGAGATTCTTGAGTCGAATGGTTCGTCGTCGATGGCATCGGTCTGTTCCGGTGTGCTGGCGATGATGGACGGTGGTGTTCCGATTAAGGCACCTGTGGCGGGTATTGCCATGGGCCTGATTCTTGAAGGCGACCGGTATGCGGTGCTTTCGGATATTATGGGCCTGGAAGATCACCTGGGTGATATGGACTTTAAGGTGTCCGGTACGGCTGATGGCATTACGGCGCTGCAGATGGACATCAAGATTGAAGGCGTGACGCTGGAGATTATGGAGAAGGCTTTGCAGCAGGCGAAGGCTGGCCGAATTCATATTCTTGAGAAGATGAACGAGGCTATTTCAACGCCGCGTGGGGAGATGAGTACTTATGCCCCGCGGATTGAGACGCTTTGGATTAACCCGGAGAAGATTAAGGATGTTATCGGTTCCGGTGGCAAGGTGATCAAGGAGATCGTTGCCAAGACGGGTGCGAAGATTGACATTGAGGACAGCGGCAAGGTTGCTGTGGCCAGTGCGGATGGCGAAGCCATGGCGCGGGCGATTCAGTGGATTCGTGACTTGACGGCGGAGGCTGAGATCGGCAAGATTTATACGGGTAAGGTTAACCGTATTGCTGAGTTTGGCTGCTTTGTGGAAATCCTGCCGGGCAAGGATGGCTTGGTTCACATCAGTGAGCTGGAGCCGCGCCGGGTGGAGAAGGTGGAAGATGTCTGTAACGTCGGCGACGAGATCCTGGTTAAGGTGATCGGCGTGGATGATCGCGGCAAAATCCGTCTCTCCCGCAAGCAGGCTGTGTATCCGGATGACGTTGAAAGCGCTGGCGATAATGGTGGCGGTGGACGTCGTGATCGTGGCGACCGCGGTGATCGTGGTGGCAGAGATCGCGACAGAGACCGGGATCGTGACCGGAACCGGGGCGATCGTGGTGGACGTGACCGGGATCGTGGACGTGGACGGGACCGGGATTCTGAGCGGGCTGGCGCAGCAATTAAGCCGGAGCGCGTGAAGGATCAGCCGTTGCGTGATGAACATAACACGGGGGCTTTCCCGACGATTTCTGAGGATGAGCCTGTTCTGCCGCCGGGCGGTCCAACCCTGGGCGAAGACCTGAAGCCGTCTGATGTCCATACGACCAGTTCTTCCCGTTTTGACGAGGAAGTTGAAGACGAACTGAGCTAAGCGTTTCGTTTCGTGTAAAATGATAATTCGACCCGGCGGACTAAAGTTCGCCGGGTTTTTTCGTGCAATCTGGTGCAACGGGTGTAGGTGATTCTATTATGTGTGGACGGTTTACTTTATATCATCCTCGTGAGGAGATTGAAGATCTCTTTGAGGTGACGCTGCCGCCGGAGTTTGGGGCTCGTTATAACATTGCTCCGACACAGCCGGTTTTGATTGTGCGGGAGAATCCGTTTCAGTTTGATGGTATGCCGGAAGCGGCGCATGTGATCTGGGGGCTGATTCCGCCGTGGGCGGAGGATCCGAAGATCGGGAGCCGGATGATTAATGCGCGGTGTGAAACGGCGGCGGAGAAGCCGTCGTTCCGGAATTCGTTGCGACGGCGGCGATGTGTGATTCCGGCGAGTGGATTTTATGAGTGGGAGACGACGGCGGACAGGCGGAAAATGCCGTGGCTGATTCAGTTTGCGGATGAGGGAATTATGGCGCTGGCGGGGCTGTGGGAGGTGTGGAACGGGCCGGATGGTGAGCAGATTGAGAGCTGTACGATTTTAACGACGGCGGCGGGGCCGGCGCTGAGGGATTTGCATGAGGGGCTTGTGCATGATCGGATGCCGGTGATTATCCCGGCGGAGGAGGTGCCGGTGTGGCTGGACCGTCAGGATGAGGATACGGAGGGGCTTGCGCGGTATTTCGGCAGGGGTGGGCAGAGAGACCTGACGGTACGGCCGGTTTCCCCTGAGATTAACAAGGTTGGCGAGTACCGGGAGGACGATGGTTGTGGCGGGGACTGGTTTTAAGGGGCGGGCGGTTCAGTCCATTTCGAGGGGATTGATTTTCTCGATTTCTTCGCCGGATTCGGAGTGTTCTTTCAGGCGTTCATCGAAGAGAGCGTTAAGGCGGGCACGACGCTCGGCTTGTTCGGTTTCGAAGCGGTCAAATTTTTCGGCGGCCTGGCCGGGGCGTTGTTTTACTTTTATGAGTGCATCCTGATAGCGGTCGCCGGTAGATTCTTTGATGATAGGTTTGCGTTCTTCGAGTATGGTTCCTTTTACGCGGTCAACGATCAGGATGGTATCGCAACAGGGGCATGTAACTTGTAAATTGTCTCGGCTGGACATGGAAAAATCTTCCTCTTGAGATGAAGTCGATATTCTCTTTGACTTCAGTGGGGTGGGAATGGCAACCAGTTTTCTGTTGTCTTCACCCGGTGCGGGTCGCGTTTTTTTACGCCTGATGGCCTCTGCACACCGGGTGCAATTCCGGCTTGAGTGTGCTGTAGCTGCAGGCGCGGATTGTACATCGCAACGGGAGCGGATGCTTGAGCCAGCTTGTAGCTGGGGTGCTGGATGTCGCAAACGGATTCAAGATTGTGCTGTTGCAGTGTTTGGGTTGAGGGCTTTTTTCGCGGTTCCTGTTTTTTCATCCTGTTTGCTTTATCCATCCAAGCGCAAGGCCAGGGAGCGGATCATGGGGTTCGCCCGGATAATCCGCTGATTGCGAAGTATGATGGCGGCGAGATCACGTTGAGCCGGATCGAGGAGTTTGCGCGGGAGATGCCGCTGGTGGAACGGGTGCCTTTTACGCGAAACACGGGCGAGTGGCGGCGTTACATGGCTGGCGAGCTGGCGAAGATTACGGCGCTGACGAGTCAGGCGAAAACCATGGGTTATCAGATGGATCCGGGGTACCTGCGGGCGCGGGATTATTTTATTAATGAGTACCTGGATTACCTGGTTTTGCGGGATGAGGTGAACAACCGGATTGATCTGTCTCCGGAGCGGCACCGGGAGGAATATGAGACGCATAAGGCGGATTTCTGGGCGAGCCAGACGGTGACATTTCGAATGATTCGGTCGCGGAGTGTGGATGACATTAAGAAGGCTGCGAAGCGTGTACGGGACGGGGATGCCTTTCGTGATGTTGAGATGGAATTATCGCAGGTGAGTCCGCGTTTTCGCGGGAGCGTGCTGGGGCCGTTTCCGACTCGTGAACCGCAGGCGGCGATTCCGCCTCCGGCGGGGGTCGTTGAGGCGGCTATGGCTTTGAATGAGGGCGAGACAACGGGACCGTTTGAGCTGGCGGGATTTCATTATCTTGTTAAGACGGAGGGGAAGTCTGCGGGACGGCAACGGTCACTGGAAGAAGTGGCGGAGGAGTTGACGGAACGGCTGCGGGAACGGCAGTCGGCGGAGATTGTTCCGGCTTTTATTGAACGGGTTCAAAATGAACTGGCTGTCCATGTTGACGAACAGCTTTTTGAGTCGGGATCGAACCCCGGTGATGTTTTGGCGACGTTGGGTACGTTGAGAATTAAGCGGCAGGAATTTATTGATTTGAACGGAACGCCAAGGGGGCCGGCGGTTACGCTGGCGCGGTCGATGCCGACGCGGCTGAAACAGTTTATTTTGCCTTACATGCTGGCGGAGTGGGCGAAGTCTCGGGGTTATATGGACCGGGATGAGACGAAGAAAGCGATTTATTATTATGACCTGCAGCACTTGGCGGCCAAGGTTGATATGGAGCTGGGAATGCAGGCGATGCCGATTCCGTCCGACGATGAGTTGCGGAGACGTTTTGAGCAGAGCAAAGATGAACTGCGCAGGCCGGGGGCGCCGGAGCCGCGATTTGAGGATCATAAGGAGGACATGATCAATGCGATTTTGCAGGCGCGGGCTCCTGAGGCGGACCGAATTGTGAGGCAGATGGTTTTGCAGAAGCTGAACTTCCAGGGGGTCGCGGCTCCGGTGAGCGATAACATTACGGCGATGGAGGCGCTGGTGGCGGCGAAGGACCGGCTGACATCGGGGGCGCGGCTGGTGGAGATTGTGCCTATGAGGCTGGCTCTTCGGGATGGCTCGACGCCGTATGAGTCGATCGGACGGGCTCCGGCGTGGCGGATTGTGATGGCTACGAGCGAGGGTGAGCTGGATGAAATAGAGGTGTCCGGCCCGGGAAGGCTGTTGGAGGGAACGAGGGACTTTGCGGAGATTTCAGCTTTTGAAGCATGGCAGTCTCTTTTGCGTTTTGATTCGGATGCGCTGAAGCGCCACGCGATTGATGAGGCGCTGGGGGATTTTATCGCGCTGCATGACAATCGTGTCCAGACGGCAGCGCGGGTAAGTTTTTCTTATAGCGATGATGACCCGACGAGTCCGAGTCATGCCACTCTTACTTATCTGGCGGTGCCGGCTGATTCGCCGTCGGTGGCGCCGCTTCTGATTTCTTATTCGGGCCAAAAGGGTGATCTGACGCGGACGATTTATGGAGCTGCGGATGCGCCTTGTATTACTTGTCCGACGGGGGCTGATGGGGATTCGAAGGCGGTTTCTGATGAGGCGGCTTTATCCCGGGAGAATGTCAGCACAGCACCTGTCAGCATAGATACACCGCAGTAAAGCAGAGCTATTATTGAGGAGAAAAAGTATGAACGCTCAGCAGACGAAACTTGCAGTTGCCGGAGTTGTGGTTGTTGCGATAATCGGGGGCATATATGGGCTGAACCGCCCGGCGCCGGAGGATAAACGGGAGAGGAGCGGTGAGATTGCCGGTGCTGATGGGGTGGATGTGCGGCAGAGCCGGTTGTCCCTGGGCGGTCGATCTGGCGGGCCGGGTGGGGCGGACTCCGCTGCCGGGGATGTGCAGGCGGCGCGTAATTCCAGCGGTAACCGCGTGGTGGATCCGGACGTTGCTTCGATCCTCGATGCGGCTACAACGCAGGTTTTGCCGATTGAGACGGAGGCGGAAACGCGGGAGCGGGAGCGTTATGAGGAGGCGATGGCAAATCAGTTTCAGTATCGCAAACTTGATCCGGAAAAAATTAAGCCGGTGGAACTAACGCCGGCGTTGCAGCAGGTGAGCACGGAGTATGAGATTCCGGATAACTTGCTGGCAGCGCTGATGTATGTGGAGTCTGGGGGATCGCACCGGTATGGGGAGCATAGCATTGAGGCGGGGTATGGTGTGATGAACCTGCGGGAGAACAACCTGGTGGATACGTTGGCGGAGGGAGCGTCGCTGATTGGAAAATCGAAGGATGAGGTGCTGTATGATCAAGGATCAAATATTGAGGCGGCGGGGGCGTTGCTGCGGAGTTATTATGACGACGCGGTGGCCAGCGGGCTGAGTGAATCTGAGGCCTGGTATGCGGCGGTGTCGCAGTATAGTGGGCGGCAGAATCCGGAGCTGGCGGCACACCTGGCGGATGAGACGGCGGGTTGGATGATGCGGGGGTTTGAGCTGCATTTGTCTGACGGGGGCGGTGATGTGGTGGTGCCGGGGACGCCGAATCCGCCGTTCTTGCCGAAGAACTGGGAGGTGGTGGGGATGACACCGCCGAGCGAAACGGCAGGGGCGCAGATTTTGCCGGGGACGACTCCGCCTAACGCGCAGAGCTTTTCGGGATCGCCGGGTTCGGCGCTGGGTGATACACAGGTTATGCCCTGAGGGCGGTTTGCTAAGTACCTGATCTAACTTTTGAAGCAGGAGATTTTCCTTTGGGCATGAAGTCTGTCGGCGTTTTCGTATTTGCGATGTGTGTATTGCTGGGGGATGTGGATGGAGTTTTGGTTCAGGCGGCGCAGGGGCCGGGTGACTCGCCGGGTCCGGCGGTGCCATTTTCGCTGGAAGCTTCAAAACCGATGGGTCCCGTCATGGTGGTGGATAGCGAGGGGCAACCGTTGGCTGGGGTGACTTTGAGCACTCAGCCGCCGCCGGTGATTATGGTGCCGGAGAGCATCACAGAGACGACGGTGAGCCAGGGAAGTGACGGAGGGGCGATTAATCGTCCGCCGCGGGAAGTGCCGGGGGTTTATTTCCTTTTGCGGAAGCCGGGTCACGAGACGATGGCCCTGAACGGGGCGCGTCCGCTGCCGGGGAAGATCACGATGCGGCCGGGGCGGAGGATTGCGGGGACGGTTATGTCGCCGGACGGGCAGCCAATTGCTGGCGCGGTGGTGGGTCCGGTCAGTGAGGTGGAATCGCCTTCGGGAGGTCGGCCGGAGGCTGCACTGTTGCCGAGGGTGGCAGTGCGGACGGGGGGAGACGGATCGTTTGTATTAGAAGATATGCCGCAGCGTGCGATGCGGGTGCAGCTTTGGGCGCAGGGTTTTGCGCCGCGCTTTGTGACGTTTGGTGACGGTGAGGATCAGCTAAACGTGGCGCTGGCGAAGGCTGGCGGGGCGTTGGGTGGAACGGTGCTGGGATCGAAGGATCGCGCTCCGCAGGTGGGGATTCCGATTGAGGCCAGGAGCGGAGAAGGTTTGCTGGTGTATACGACGACGGATGCTCAGGGTGGTTATGCTTTTGATAATTTGACGAATGGTACGTGGCATGTTCGTCCGGCGGGGGGCGGACCGTTGAGCGGGACGCAGTCGCGGACGGTGACGGTGGAGATTTTGGAGGGCGGTGGGGCGGCAAATGTTCCGTTGGTGCTGAACCAGGGGGTGATGCTGGCAGGGCGGGCGGTGGATGCAGTTACGTCCGGGCCTCTGGAGGGGATCAATATTACGCTGGCGGGCTATGCGGGACAGGGGGCGCGGGCGGTGCTTACGGAGGCGGATGGTTCGTTTGAGTTTGAGAATCTTGATTCCATGCAGGATGTTATAATCCGGTTTGATCCGTTTCAGTTTGTTTACCTGTTGCCGAATGGGGATTACCGGGATTATTTTGATTTGAGCCAGGCGGGGGATACGGATTTTGACCTGACGACGCTGACGGTACCGCTGCATCGGAGGTTGCGCGTGGAGGGAGGGGTTGCAGACAAAAGCGGTCAGCCGGTGGCGGATGCGCAGGTGCATTTGCAGGCGCTGGATATTGAGGCGTCGGCGCCGTCGAAATCCGGGCGGAGGCTGCTGTCATTTTTTACGCAGAGTAATGGAGCGGGGCGGTTTGTGGCGGGGGTTTATCCGCCGGGTCAGTATAAGGTGTGGGCGGAGGGGGGTGAGCTGGTTTCGCAAGTGGAGACGGTGGATATTTTCACGACGGCACCACAGCCAGAATTGAGTTTGCGGCTGGATCAGCCGGCGCAGTTGCATGGGGTTTTGACGGACGCCAGCGATCGGCCGGTGACTGGGGGAATTGTGATCGCGTGGCCGGCGAATGCGCCTGAGCCTGTGGATGATCCGCCGATTCCGGGGAGGGAGACGTATGCTTTTACGCGGTCGGATCGAGAGGGGAATTTTACGCTGTCGGGTTTGCGGGGGGAACCACTGCGT
>CAYUGQ010000066.1:0-15056 GCA_964444305.1 uncultured Candidatus Sumerlaeota bacterium | reverse complement strand
GCGCTGTTAGCCGTTTCATATGTGTAATTTGGCTCATTGGCAGCGTTGCAATAAACCAGAAACTCGTCATCTGGAGCCAGACGCACAGCCGAATCCAGTAATGCATGGATATATTGACCAACCCCGCTTTTTGCGGCCCGGACCTGCATTGCATTTATACCAATTTTCATAGGAAGAAGCCAATCCCAACATCTGCAAGCATTCAACAGCAATTTAACCCAAGGTGATAAATAAGACGAATCAGACTTTATAGCCGGTAAGCGATGATCCACAACAGTCAAAAAATAGTCTGTGCCAATGAACCGGAAACAACCGCTCTGGCGCATCTGATTGCTCCGTTACTCAAAGGCGGTGATTATGTATCGCTAGAGGGCGATCTGGGCGCCGGTAAGACTTTCTTTGCCCGAGCCCTGGCGGCCAGCTTCGGCATTACCGAAAGCGTCACCAGCCCAACCTTCGTTCTACAAAAGTCGTATTCTGTTGCAAGTCACCCCTCCATCAAGCGACTAGCACATTATGATTTTTACCGCATTTTTGATTACGAAGAACTGCTGGATATAGGTTTTGAAGATCATGATACTGAGACGCTGGTTTTTGCAGAGTGGGGTGACATGTTTATTTCTGACTTCCCCCGCCAACCTGTCCGCATCAAGTTCAACACTCATTACAACGATTCTCGACTTATTGAGGTTTCCGGTCTCATTTTGCCCGGTGCGCCCTAACCAAACGCACCAGGTGTAATTACTATTCAGGGAGGCACTTCCCCAGTTTGAGACTCCGGCCCGCAATACAAGCCATGCTGTTTCTGGCCTTCGCCGCCGTGGCAGTCGCCGTTAATTTCGGACAAGACACTTTTACTGGCACTGCTCTAACCCACGGCACCCTCATCTTTATGCTGGCAGTAATGGCCTGGTTTCATCTCTCCCTCGGAACAATTCGCGAATCAGTTGGCCTGTTTACAGCCGGCACCTACTACACATGCCTGACCCTCCTCTGTGCATCAACACTCAACCGATGGTTAATCTGGCCAGGACTTGCATTATCCTGCATAGCCGTCGCCCTTACTGCAGCGCTGGCAGTATGGAAACTGTTTCCCCATCGGAACATCCGGATGGAAATCGTCGTCCTGTGCTGCGTCGTAGCAGTGCTCCCAGTTGCCTTGCGACACCGCGAGGTCTGGACGACCGGTGAATTACCGCAGTTCCTTGCTTATCCAGGCAGCATCGTCTTGGCCGGAATTGCTGCCTACATCATAAAAAATCGACAGCGCATCACCGTCGCGTCCCTGACCACCTGGCTGTTGTTTACAGCCTTGTCTCTCACCCTGCTATTGACTGAAGTTGTCCTCCCTTTCCAGAATCAGCCGTCAAGCCTGTATATAACGGCCATCGGACTTATCGCGCTGACCGCAATCATCGCCACCTATATGGCCGACACCCTGCATGTCGAAGCTCAACTACGTCGCGGCCCCCATCTCCAGCTTGATGCGTCCCTAAAAGACCCCCTGACCGGTCTCGCAAACCGCCGCGCTCTCGAGTTGCACGGCCCTCTCCTCCTCCAGCAGTCTCATGAAGCCTCCCGTCCCGTCAGCATGATCATAGCAGATATCGACCACTTCAAGCAGGTTAATGACACATACGGCCACCTGACCGGTGATGCCGTGTTACGCACCGTGGCGCGCCGTTTGTCACAGCAGGTTCGCAAATCCGATCTTGTCTCACGTTATGGCGGCGAAGAGTTCGTCATCATTTTGCCAGGATCACCCCTCGTTCCTGCCCTACGCCTGGCCGAAAAAATGCGCAACGCACTGGAATTCGGCCCCATTAAGCACAATGGAACCGAACTCCAGGTAACGTCAAGCTTTGGAGTCGTCACGTCATTTCCCGAAGAACCGATGTCCCTGACCGATATGATTGCCCGAGCCGATGCGAATCTTTATCGGGCAAAACACCAGGGCCGCAACTGCGTAATGACAGACGAGCTTCCATCAGAATTAATTTAATACGCGACCAGATTAGTAGCGATAAATTGCCGCCAGCCCAGAGTCCGTAGGCATGTGATGAGCTGGAACCAGGTAAACGTCTCCGCCCGTGTTTTCTACCAGCTCACCGAGATCATCCAGCAAATCATCCACGTCTGGCTCACTCAATTCGCCAGACTCAATAGCCCCAGTCTCCACATTCAGACGCCCCGGGATGATCTTCGACTCCTCAATAAACAAGGTAGACACTCGGCCATTAGCTGCCGCCCGGGCAACGTCAGACAACATGTCGCTGCCCTGCTGCCGCGAACGCGCCAAATTGAAATCTTCTTTTCGATCATCCAAAAACTTATGGTACGCAGGTTCCATGACTTTCCATGCTTCCTCTACCAGCTTCGGCTCGTCGATCGCATTCGGGTTAATATTGATCCCATTCGGCTGAAGATAGGAATTCTGAGTGATCCGCCGGAATTCGCCCTGGTGCTCTGCCGGAGCAAGAAGGACGAGGGGCAATTTAGACGGATTGGAAACATGTTTCGTCACCGCATTATCAACCGCTCTAAACCAGCGGCCCTGATCAATTTCCCGCTCATCACGCCCGGCACCACGGCCCTGAGTCAGAGCCACGCGCCCTGCCCGCAGCGTAGAATACGAATGAACAAACTCATGCTCACGCTCAATATCTCGTCCAAGCGCCTCATCGATTGACTTCGGCACTTCCGGACCTGCATCAATCTGCCGGATGAAATTGCGATTAGCCTCATAAAGCGCAATTTCATCCAGTGTTAGCGATAAAATTTGATAGTTATAGCTGGACTGGAGATACTTGCGCAAAGGCTTAAGATGAAAAGTATCAGCCACAATTGCCAGTTCCGGCATCGTGCGCGGGATTGAATAAGCTTCAAACGTGTCAGCCGTCGCAAAAATGGCAACACCATCTAATGTGTGATTCCAGAAGTCACGATCATTAGCCAGATCCCGAAACGGCCGCAGCAGTTTCTTTCTGGTATTCTCATCATACTTGGCGGCCAGCGTGTGGTCCAGTTTAGTCAGCAAATTATTATAGCGGATCGTATCCTGCCGGTTGTCCGGCGCGAAGCGATGCGTAGGCTGATAAAGCGAAATTTTGGTGTCACCAGTATTCGCCTGAAGTTGCGACAGGTTTTCGCGGCTGGGAATTCGTGTCAGTCGATCCATAAAAATCTCCGTAAGGGCTTTGTTGTCAGGATTGTAGAATTTACATCCAACGCTTCTCGAACTGCAAGTTTTCTGCCAAAGACTGTTTCTACGGCTTCACTGAGACATCATAGCTATAAAGCCGTGAACCATTGCTGTAATAGACACGCCCATTGTGATATGCCCCTCCCCCTTCAATTGGAGTCGGGGTATCAACAATGCGCGACACTTTGTGCTCCACCTGATCGATTCTGGCAATGCCACTATGCAAAAGCAGGTAGAGCTCTCCGTCCCCGTGAATCAGCACACGCGGCCCTTGCTGGGAAGCCGATTGTCCGACGTCCTCCCCAAACTCCTGAATCGACACCACTTCGCGTTTCTCCGGGTCGAACACGAAAAATTTAGTTCTGTCAGCAATACCATAAATAAGACCCTGCGGGCCAGTCGTTAGCTGAAGGAACGTCTGAGTCCCAGGCAAAACCGCTTCGTGCCACTCAATCTTCTGAGATTGCACGTCAAAGACGAACAGTTCCCCTTCCTTTGCCAGCCTCTCACCACCAGTCCCCGCTCCGGTGGTCGTTCCACCTAGTATCTTCCCATTACCCAGCTCCAGCATAGTAAAGATCGACTGATCCTTCAAAAGCTGTTCGTGAGTGAGCAACGTCGGCGTGCTTGTTTTTAGATCCCAGATCAGCAATCCCCCACCCGTCATCCCATAATCCGGAGTCCCCGCCATCAGAACCTTAGAGCGATCAGCCAGAGGCAGCAAAGCATGTGTTCGGTGGATACTCGGAGACGCCACATAGAGCAGGCGCGGGTTCGTCATCGGATCATTGGCCACCGTATGCACCCACGGCTTGGACGGACTCCATTCCAAAAGGTAACCACGAGGATAACCACCTACATAGAAAAGATCATGGGACGTCTGAACCGTATTCCACTGTCCGTAAGCTGGGCGGTTAACCATTTCATCGTTCACCGGGTCATAGCTGAAAGCGCGCATAGGAAAAGCCGTACCGCCGCTCAAGGTCCCATCAGGAGCAAGTTCAGTCCCCATAATAACAGCCCCCTCGCTTTCATAAGAAATCTCATGAGTGCGAGGCTCAGAAGTCTGAGCGTCAACCACAGTGACCGTACGATCCGGCAGATTCAGTTCCTGTAACCGCGCCCCGTCAGGAAAATCCTTGTGTACTAAAGCCTGCGTATCAGTAATAATTTGCTTCGGGCTGGACGTGTGGTTATCAGCCGGCTTGCGCTCCCCCCGATAAAGTTCAACCCACTTCCCATCTCCTTTATGAAGCTCCGCATAAACTTTACCATTATTGTCACGATAGACAAACGGCGTCCCGTGAACCCGCTCTTCCTCAGAGATTAACGGTTTGGCCTCCTTAGTCTCCGGGTTAAAAGCGATAATCTGGGTCCTGGTGTTACCCACCGCGAAATAAACAATCCCCGAATCATCCGCAGCCACATGCCGCTGGTATTGCGGCCAGTTTTGCTTATACACGGATCCATAGTCATTAAACTCCTCGCTCTCAGGATCGTAAGAAGCCACGCCGCTGTTCGGATACGTCACCGACCAGATCCGTCCATTGTCGTCCTCGGTCATCCCCATAGCCATCTGCGGAGTCGTCTTTTTGTGGAAGGTAAAGGCTCGCTTGACAGGATCAAACTCAACAAAGTGATCCCCGAAATGACTGTAAAACCGGTTGCCATTAGAGAGCACTGACGCAAAAGGCGAGTCTCTTTTTACGTTATCAAAAGGAAGAGGAAACTGCTCACTTTTGCCCGTCTCGGCATCAACCATCAGCAACGAGTAAACCCCTCGATGGTCCATCATCCACGCCAGCACAACATTGCGCCCCTCACCGTCTACCGTGGAGACAATCCCGCGATGGTTACTGATTGGGGCGGCAACACCATGGTCTTTAAAACCATTTCCAAGATCAACAGTTCGTCCCAGCGCAGACGCCGGTTCTGCCAAACCAGCCGATCCCAGCATAGTAAACAACGCTGCCGAAATAAGACCAGCCCTTCGATTAATAGGTCTGCGGATCATTCGAGCTCCGTTCATCAAGATTTTAATGGTTCTGATACCCCAAAACTTTCAAAGTCCAGTCTAAAAATAATACGAGTAATATATCTTTCGTTTTTCCCTGGATGCCGCTTCCTCCGTACAAGAGGTTGACAATCGTAAATCTCCATACCAACACTTATCAGATTACACCCCCTCATGTCCTAAAGCAACCAAAACAGCCCCAGCACTCAATTAAGGTTCATATCCTGAGAAAGAAGATACTGAATGCGTCGTTTCCGGTTAGCAACACTCGAAAATTTGTTTCAACGCATATCGTTTCAGCGCATTGCCTTGTCCGGGCTAATGTCGATCGCATTGGCAGTTGCAGGTGCCCAGTCAGTCGAAATCGTGGTGGACGATGACGACGGATCCCCCTCATACACCGAAACCGGATCAGACTGGCAAGTCAGCGCCACTCCCGGCTATAACGGTGGGACCTATCGGTTCACACAGATCGCAGGGCAAACAGCCCGGTGGACCCCCGCCTTTCCTCACTCCGGAGTCTACAATGTTTCCGTCGCCTTTCGTGGCGGACATAATCGCCCGTCTTCAGTCGTCTATCAAGTTCGTCACGCCACTGGACAAACCAATGTAGGGATCAGCCAGTTCGGCGATCCTGTCATGCGGGAAGTAGCCCTCGGGACCTTCTCCTTCGTGGCAGGCTTCAATCCATCAAACTCAGTGACCGTTGTTTCCGCAGCGAACTCTGCCACCATTGCCGACGCCGTCATCTTTCGCACGGCCGTCCCCGGTGCCCCTCCCAGCATAACCGAATATGTCCGGATGCCCGGCAAAGTCGAGCATGATACCCCGGTCTCCATCCGGGGAAAAATCGCTTCAGCCTCCACAATAACATCTGCGGCCGTGACTTATACAGTATACCCGTCCGGGATCGAAAACACCGTCGAAGCATTTGATGACGGGATGCATGGTGATCTCGCCGCCGGCGATGGCATTTACGGCGCCACCATCCCCCCTCATCCAGACGGAACCAGTGTCAGCGCCTTCATTCGGGCTTGGGATATGTTTCATCTCGAAGCCAAAACAGAGCCGCGAACCTACCATGTAGGCCGCTACCCAGACCGTGAGTTTCGCGCAATTTGGGCCGACTCTTGGAATGAATCCTTCTTAAACCCCGCCCAGGCCGACGACTTTATCAACACCGCCCGGGCCGCCAACATCAACCTTATCATGCCAGAAGTCCGTAAAGTCGGCGACGCCTATTACAAATCAAACCTGGAACCCCGCGCCACCAACATCTCAGGTCCTCCCGGATGGGACCCCCTCCAGTATCTGATCGACAAAGCCCACGATACAAGCGGCGGCAAAGGTCGAATCGAAGTCCACGCCTGGTTCGTCATGAACCGCATCTCAAACAGCGCAGTTCTCCACCCCGAACACATCCTGATGAAACACCCGGAATACGAAATGCTCAAACGGGACGGCACCGTGGCATCAACCCGATACCTCGATCCCGGCCACCCCGGTGCTGTCGATTTTAACGTCGCCGTAGTTCTCGACTGCGTTGCCAACTACGACATAGACGGTTACCACTTCGACTATATCCGCTACCCCGAAGCCGCTGGCGAATGGGGATACAATCCTGTAAGCGTAGCACGCTTCAACGACGTACACGGACGTACTGGCATCCCCGAAGACTGGGATCCTCTGTGGCGGGCCTGGAGGCGCGAATGCGTCAGCCTTATGGTCAAAAAAATCTACGTCAAAGCATGGAAAATTAAACCCCATGTCCTGTCCACCGCCGCCACCGTCAACTGGGGTTGGTCTTACGATGATTTCACACAATCCTCCGCCTATGCTCAGGTCTTTCAGGACTGGTCCGGCTGGCTCCAGGATGGCATTATAGATTACAACTCCCTCATGAGCTATGCCCGCCTCACCGACCCCGCCCGTCACCAGGGATGGTCCTGGCGATCAATCTCCGATTCCACCATCCGCGGCTCAATCATCGGAGTTGGCGTCTACCTCACCAGCAGCATTGCCGGCGCAATGGATATGATGCACTATGCCCGCTCCAGCGGCGCCGAAGGTATCAACATCTACGACTGGGGCAGCGAGGTACAGGGCAACACCCTCGGAGAATCACGCCAGCAATTCTATCAGGCTCTGAAAGATGAAGTCTTCACCACTTGGGTCGACACCCCCGAAACCCCCTGGCGTTCAAACCCTGTCACAGGCATCTATGAAGGCAATATAACCTTCGACGGTCAGCCCGTTGACCACGCCCGCGTTCGTATCCAAGGCATGCCGGAAACGGAAACCGTAACCGATGGAAGCGGTTGGTATGGCATCCTTCATGTTCTCCCCGGCCAACACACCATCGAAGTAATCAAAGATGGCGTGGGCGTAGAATCCCGAACGGTCTCAGCCAACATCCCCACCCCCGGCGACATTGTAACCGTCGACGTGGCACTCGACATCACATCCGTAAGTGATTGGGGACTCTACTAACTCCATCCTGCTGCTGCACCATTAACCGTTTCAAACTTTGTCGACGAAAGGTTGACGATATGAAGCAACTTACATCAGCAGTTCTTTTTGGAATCATTCTCATTAACACACTTCATGCCCAGAATCCCACCAAGGTGGCCGAGATCTATGAGACCCACGCTTTCACCGTGGATAATCCTGACCACCCTGTCCTGGTTCCCGCAACCCTCACCGTCCGAACCGGTACCAACGCAGAAGACCCTCCAGTAATAGACGTTGAGATCGACTCATACACCACCGCCCCACTAGTGCGTTTCCCACCCCTGGCTCTCCCCCCGGAGTACGCCCATCTGCTTGAAGACGAGCTTTTACTTGATACTAGCCAGCACAACCGGCACGGCCAGAAAATTAAATTTCAAAACATCACCAGTAAAACCAACTCAGAATCCAAAACAGGCGGCACATTCTCAATAACCGTCCACGACACCACCGGCTCCCCCGCAGCCGGCCTTCATCTGGAAATCAAAGCCGGTCAAGGATCTAATCAAATTCCTCTCGGAACAATGACTACTCCTCAAGACGGCAAAATTAAAATCCACCAGCCCCTCCAGCCTGATTTTGACAACCCCGGTTTCACCTACCAGCATAGGCCTTTCTCACAAATCCAGATTACCGCATCCGACCCTACCGGCCAGAAACAGATCATTCCCTTCCCTTCCCATGCCCCCCAGTTCCAGGTCCCTGTCGATACAGAAAACCTCTACACCGCACTCATCGCAAGCAACTCAGCCATTCCGGCTTTTCGTGGAAAACTCTATGATACTAATGGGTCACCCCTCGGCGGCGCTGCCCTCTCCCCCACCTGGATTGAACTCCCAGGCCGTGGCGGAAAGCAGTTCTGGGGGCAACCAAAAATCCTGACCGCCCCCGATGGAACCTTCTCCTTTGGCATTCCACTCGACTATCTCGAACACGGTTTCGGCATCACTGAACTGCCCACCTCAACAGTCCTCACCGTCGAAGTCCATAACGGAACCAGAGCACGCCTTTATATGGACCGCGAAAATGAAATCCGGCTGAATTATACAGAAAACTTGACCGTCCAGCTTCTCGGTCCTGACGGAGCACCCATAACCACGCTAAAGCCAAATTATAGTCTCAATGTCGATTTGGTCCTCAACGAAAAAGGTGAAACCAAACAAGTTTCCAGCAAACTCCTGGACGCCGAAAACGCCATACTGGCGCTCAGCAATGTCCCCATCCCCGGTCATTATGGCCTCCGGGTCAACGACTGGAACTTTCAACCCCTCACCCTAAACAAAGGATCTGACAATCAAACAATTACCTTCCGACAGATCACCGCGCAGTCAAAAGCCTCCGGCCGCGTAATCTCCGCAGAAGACTCCCAGCCCATATCCAATGCCTTCATTATAAGCTCCGTCGACGGCGGCACTCCCACTAGGCTCATGAAGTTGGCCCCCCAGGAACTTGAGGAAATCTGGTCCCAATGGCAGTCTGGAGAAATTACATCCCCAAACCAGCCCCTCAGCAATATCAAATTAAAAAACGGAGATACAATTTTCTCCGTGGATGCCATGGCCCGTTCCGACCAAAACGGTCATTACTCCCTGACTTTCGGAACCGGCGGCAACTCATACAGAACGCTTAACATCCTGACCCCTGACCGCCTCGGCGCGGTTTACCGAATTCCCTCTATCCAAAATGCAACTAATCAGCAAATTGCCATCCCCGATCTCGCCCTGCCCTATCGCGCCACCGTCCAGTTCAAAGTCATCGCCCCGAAAGAAATTCCAAATCAATTCCTGACCAACAATAAGTCAGACACAATAATGACCGGTAAGTATATCGCCAGCACAAGCGTAGACACCGAAAAAAAGTGGCAAGCCCCGCTCCCCGATGCCGGCTCTCTCACAGACAACAAATGGAGCCTCATTAACAGCAGTGGCTGGCTATCAGACGGAAACATCATGCAAATGGCCGTCCAAGCAAATGCCGAAGTCACCGTCTCCCTCGGCGGTTCCCACGGGTCTGTGGTCGGACACGTCAATTGGACCGTAGGTCCCCTCGCCCCCGGCACGCTCCTCGATCTACAAGACAAGCCCTTACCCGTTAAAACCCCATTCCTGGTTGTCGTAAAAAAATCCGATGGCACACCAGCCGCCGGGGTCTCCGTCCGCATTGATGGTGCCATGCCCCTCACCACCGACGCCGAAGGAGCCGTCATTGGCTGGTCATCCGGGGTCGTTAGAAGCATTGACGTACTTCCTGACCAAGGTTGGGACATAGCCGCCCGAAAAGAAAACATCCAGATCAATCCAGCCGGCGAAATGACAACCATCGAGATGATCATCAAATAAAAGCCTCTTGATCAGGCCGACAACGGCTTCCGGAACGGCACCCCTTCCCGGCGTGGATACTGCTCCGGCGAATGAGCAATCTTTTCCGCGATGAAAATCAGTCGTTCCTGGTCATCCCCCTCCAGGCGATACGAAAATGTCCCCTCATCCCGCGCGCCCAACAGTTCAAGCACACCCGAACAATTCTCCCACTCTGATCGCACCGCATCCGTCTTAAACAGGAAAAGCTTCCCACCCACCCGCAACATGGGAATCCCAACTTCTAAAAGAGCCGCCGCTGCACCCACCGCCCGGGCCGTTACGATATCTGCACTTTCCCGCAACTCGCCACGCCCCAGGTTCTCCGCCCGGTCCGCAATCACCTCAACATTTTCCAGGTTCAGTGTTCCGGCCGTCTCCTGCACAAACAACGTCTTCTTTCGGACAGAGTCCACCCCCACCCATTTTAAGTGTGGCGTAGTCAGGGCCATCGGTAAGAGCGGAAACCCACCACCAGTACCAATATCAATAGCATTCCGACTTTCAGGTGGTGGCGGAAAATTATCAAATGCCCGCAATAGCGCAAGAGAATCCGCCAGGTGATAGCGCACCATAGCCAGGGGATCCCGGATGGCTGTCAGGTTCAACCTCTCCTGACCTGCCGTCACTTGCTCCACCAGTTCCGCCAGGCGCGAACGCGTCTCCTCAGGGAGATCCTTAAGAAGCGGCTCTTCAGTTATCGCATCCAGAATTTCTTCTTTGCTGCGCTCAGTGCTGTCCATACACGAAGTTTCTACCACACCTCTTATCAGTCATATCAACACCAAAAACACCTGCAAATGATCATAAGAGCAAAAGCATTGTACCGCCACTTAATATGACTAACCGCACACCTCATCCAATTGAAAACCTCCTAAAAGAACGTATTCTAATCCTGGACGGCGCCATGGGCACTGTAATCCAGGAATACAAACTTACAGAAGCTGATTACCGCGGCGACCGGTTTAAAGATTTTCAACGAGACGTGCGGGGCAATAATGAGTTACTCAACCTGACCCGGCCCGACATCATCAAGACCATCCATGCCCGCTATTTTGAAGCCGGGTCAGACATCGTTGAAACCAACACCTTCAACGCCCAGGCAATCTCCATGGCCGACTACGAAATGCAGAGCCTGGTCCGCGAAATTAATATGGAAGCCGCTCGTCTGGCAAGAGAAGCCGCCGATGAAGCTATGAAGGAAGACCCCTCCCGCCCGCGCTTTGTAGCCGGCGCCATTGGTCCTACAAATAGATCTCTCTCCGTCGCCACCGACGTAAACGACCCTTCCTTCCGCGCATCCGTTTTCCCTGAATTTGTAGAAGCTTTTAAAGAACAGATTCTCGCCCTCATGGATGGCGGTGTCGATATTTTCCTCGTTGAAACCATCTTTGACACAGCCGTAGCCAAAGCGGCCCTTTTTGCCCTTGCAGAAGTTTTCGAAGAAACAGGCAAACAACTCCCCGTAATGGCGTCTCTGACTATTGTAGACAAATCCGGCCGTAACCTCTCCGGCCAGGGACCCGAAGCATTCTGGTATTCCGTAAACCACTTCCCTCTGTTATCCGTCGGTCTTAACTGTGCCCTTGGCCCCGCAGAAATGCGCCCCTTCCTGTCAGAGCTCCATAGCCTGGCAGACTGCTACGTTTCCTGCTATCCAAACGCCGGCCTGCCCAACGCCATGGGCGGCTTCGACCTCTCCCCCGAAGCCACTGCAAACTACCTACTGGAGTTCGCAAAAGAAGGCTGGATAAACATTGCCGGCGGTTGCTGCGGCACCACACCGGAACACATCAAGGCCATTTCGGAGGCCCTGAAAGACGTTTCCCCTCGCACCCCTGTTCAGCCCGAACCCTACACCCGCCTAAGCGGCATTGATCCTCTGGTCATCCGCCCAGACAGCAATTTCACAAATATCGGCGAACGCACAAATATCACCGGCAGCCCCAAGTTCAAAAAGCTCATACTTGCCGGCGAGTTCGAACAGGCCGTCGCCATCGCCCGCCAGCAGGTCGATAACGGTGCATCCATCATTGACATCAACATGGACGAAGGCATGCTGGACAGCGAAGCCGCCATGCGCAAATTCCTCAACCTCATCGGTGCCGAACCCGAAGTAGCCCGCGTTCCCATTATGATCGACAGCAGTCGCTGGTCAGTCATCGAAACCGGCCTGCAGTGCATCCAGGGCAAAGGCGTCGTAAACTCCATCAGCTTAAAAGAAGGTGAAGACGAGTTCCGTCACCAGGCACGCATCATCCGCCGGTACGGCGCCGCCGTCGTAGTTATGGCTTTTGACGAACAGGGCCAGGCCGACAACACCGCCCGCAGACAGGAAATCTGCAGCCGCGCTTATCACATTCTCGTCGATGAAATAGGCTTTCCGCCCCAGGACATCATTTTCGATCCCAACGTCCTTACAGTGGCCACCGGCATGGAAGAGCACGCCGACTATGCACGCTCTTTCATCGAAAGCACCGCATGGCTTAAAGAGCAGTTCCCCCTGTCAAAAGTCAGCGGCGGTATATCCAACGTATCCTTTTCGTTCCGTGGGAACAACCCCGTCCGCGAAGCAATCCATGCAGCATTTCTTTACCACGCCGTAAAAGCCGGACTGGATATGGGCATCGTTAATGCCGGCCAGCTCGAGGTTTACGACGAAGTCCCTAAAGATCTCCTCGAACTTGTAGAAGACGTACTTCTAAACCGACGTCCCGACGCCACCGAGCGCCTCGTCGACTTCGCCGAATCCTATAAAAAAGAAAAAACAACGTCAGTAAAAGACGAAGCCTGGCGACGCGGCTCCGTAGAAGAGCGCCTCTCCCATGCCCTTGTTAAGGGAATCGTTGATCATGTGGAAGCCGACGTAGAAGAAGCCCGCCAGCAGTATCCGCGCCCTCTCGACGTCATCGAAGGCCCGCTCATGGCAGGGATGGGAGTCGTCGGCGACCTCTTTGGCTCCGGGAAAATGTTCCTCCCCCAGGTCGTCAAATCCGCCCGCGTCATGAAAAAAGCCGTAGCCGTCCTCCTTCCATATATGGAAGCCGAAAAAGCCGCTGGCGGAAGTACGGAGCGTCAGACCCAGGGCAAGATCGTCATGGCCACCGTAAAAGGCGACGTCCACGACATCGGAAAAAATATCGTAGCTGTCGTCCTCGGCTGTAACAATTATGACGTTATCGACCTCGGGGTTATGGTCCCGTCCGACAAAATTATCACCGCCGTGCGCGAACACAACGCAGATCTTGTCGGTCTCTCCGGCCTTATCACTCCCAGCCTCGATGAAATGGTTCACGTCGCCAGCGAACTCGATCGCGAAGGCTTGACTCTCCCCCTCCTCATAGGAGGAGCAACCACCAGTAAAGATCATACAGCCGTCAAAATTTCACCCGCTTACACCAAAGGACCCACCGTCCACGTCCTGGACGCAAGCCGTGTTGTTAACGTCGCCAGCCAACTCCTAAGCGACGACAACAAAGCAGCCTACATTGAAAAAACGCAGTCAGAATACGAAACCATACGGGAAAAGTACGCCTCCGGCAGAAAAGCCCGCACTCTTATTTCTCTGGAAGAAGCTCGAGCCAACCGTTTCCAGCCCGACTGGTCCACGGCAGACATCCCGACCCCATCCTTCACAGGAACCCGCGTTCTGAACCCCGTGCCCCTCGAAGAAATCCTGCCTTTTATTGATTGGTCACCCTTCTTTCACGCCTGGCAGCTTCGAGGCCGCTATCCCCAGATCCTCGAAGACGACGTTGTTGGCGAAGCCGCCCGCGATCTGTGGAACGACGGACAGGCTGTTCTTAAAAAAATACTCGACGAAAAACTCTTCAGCGCCGCTGCCACCTACGGCATCTGGCCGGCCAACTCCATCGGCGATGACATCGAGCTCTACACCGACGACACCCGCACCGAAGTCCTAACCACATTCCGCATGCTCCGCTCACAAGGCGTACCTGCAGGAGGCCGCCCGAACTTCTGCCTCGCAGATTTCGTCGCACCAAAAGCATCCGGCCGCAAAGACTACATCGGTGCCTTCGCATGCACGGGCGGCATCGGCGCCGACGAAGCTGCAGCCCGCTTTCGCGAAGAAAACGACGACCATACCGCAATCATGATAAAAGGTCTCGCCGATCGCTTTGCCGAAGGTTGCGCCGAAATGCTCCACAAACGAGTTCGCGACGAATGGGGCTACGGGAAAGACGAAAACCTCAGCAATGACGACCTCATCGCCGAACGCTACCGCGGCATCCGTCCCGCCGCCGGCTATCCCGCATGCCCCGATCATACCGAAAAGCAGACTCTCTGGAAACTCCTGGATCCGGAAAAATCCATCGGCATGACCCTGACCGAAAGTTGCGCCATGCACCCCGGCGCATCCGTTAGCGGACTGTATTTTGCTCATCCCGATTCACAATACTTTCAGGTTAGCAAAATCGACAAGCAGCAGGTCGAAGACTATGCCGTCCGCAAAAACATGTCCGTTGAAGAAGTTGAGAAATGGCTGGCTCCAAACCTCAACTACTAGTCGCGTCCGGGATTGAATTGACCCGCTCTTTCAAGCTACCTTAAGTATGCAGATCATTTTCCACTTAGGCGGAGGATTTAATGGCGTCAGACCAACTACCGGCCACCCTGGGCGAGTTGAAAAAGTCCGGATATCAAAGCGTTTCAGTGAAACAGGAAATGCGGCGAAACCTTCTTCGCAAGTTGAAATCCGGCGAGACCGTCTTTCCTGGAATTCTCGGTTATGATGAAACCGTAATCCCCCAGGTTCAAAGCGCCATATTAGCCCAGCATGACTTCCTCCTTCTCGGTCTCCGTGGACAGGCAAAAACGCGCCTGGTCCGATCCCTGGTCCACCTGTTGGATGACTACATCCCTATAATCCAGGGTTCCCACATCAACGACGACCCTTTCAACCCCGTCTCAAAACATGCCCGCGAACTCGTCGAACGCCTCGGAGATGAAACAC
>CAYUGQ010000065.1:0-15221 GCA_964444305.1 uncultured Candidatus Sumerlaeota bacterium | reverse complement strand
TCCCAGGCGCCACTGTATCAATATCAGGTAATAAAATCACTACCGACCGCGAAGGTCGCTTTACGGTTAAAAATCTTTTTAACGCTTTTGATTGGGTCACCGTAGAGGCCCCCGGTTATCTGTTTGATCCTCCCGCGACTTCAGAAATAACTTATAATATGACTTATAACGCACCCCTCATCAAACTGGACAGGCCCACTTCCGGCCTCACGGTCACAGCAATACTGCCCATGACCCAGGACAAACCAATAACAGGCCGCGTTATAGACTCCCAAACCAACCAGCCAGTCCCCAACGCTCTCATAATCCCCGTTCCAACTCAGTTTTTCATTCATACCTCGGAAACGACCGGCACCAAAAGTCACGATGACGGCACCTTCAGCATTGACCTCAAGCGACCCGGTCGCTTTCCCATTCGGGCCGATGCCGACGGTTATGCCCCCGGATTCAGCAGCCCGGTTGAAAGATCCACCCGGGACGAAGTCATCATACAAATGCATCGCGGCGTAACAGTCCGCGGGCAAGTCCTCTCCCCCGACGGCCAGCCGGTCCCCGCCGCAACTCTTTGGCTACTGGCCCCATTTGATACGCCTTCAGATGTTTTTCCTATGCCTATGGTTGAACGCCTGACAACCACAACCACCAATGCCGAAGGCCAATTCCTACTGGAGGAATTCCCTCCAAATATAACAACAATACTGAGAGCATCGGCCGACGACTTCGCCCCATCTATACTTCACGAAATGAAAGTGCAGACAGACCAGCCTGTTGACCCCATCGTGCTTACCTTGCGTGAAGCGGTCCCGCTGGCCGGGCGTCTGCTGCAAGCCGACGGAACCCCCGCCACACAAACCCATATAATGGCCTACCACGAATCCAGTGAACAGGAAATAACACAAACCGATACCCAGGGGCGTTTTCGCTTTAAACACCTCCCCAAGGGCACATACACCATTCAGATTCTGGCAGCCAAAGATCACGCATTTCCAGGAATCGAAACCGGCCGGGAAGATGTCGAACTAAGACTTGCGCAATGACAGGCTTTAGTATCGCTTACAAACAGCCGTATCCATAGTAACAAATAACACAGCCGTATCCAGCAACATAAACCTCTAACATGACAAGGAGCTCAATATGATGAGCTGTGGTTTGGTTCGTAATCTGGCAGTCGCCAGCATGATTCTGGCAGGAGCGGGTGGCATTTCAGCAAACCCGGCAGGCGTCGTCTTAAGAGGTCCCTCTGGTCCCCCTCCCCAGCCTCCTGTATCCGGCATAGTTCAGACCGCCACCGGAGAACCCATCGCCGGAGCAGAGTTGTATTTGACGCCTCCTTATGGCCCTCCCGAACACCTGAAAAGGATCGTCGAAGCGGGAAACAGCGACTTCCCCATGACCACCTCCGATGAGCAGGGCAGCTTCACCATAAATTTATCCAACAGAGCCCATTACCAACTCATCTACGGCAAGGCTCCAGGGTACGTTGATGCGATCGAATCTTTAACCCATAGCCATTACATACCTTACCCTCATCACTCCGCCCCACAGGAACCCACAACCTACACCATCATCATGTATCCTCCCACCACGCTGACCGGAATCGTCCGAAATGAAGAAGGCGATCCCATTCCCGGAGCGACGGTGGAAGCTGTTCCCGCAACCATTAAAGGCCAGTATTTTGGCAGCCGCAAATATGCCCACTCTCCCACCAACGGAGCCGGGAAATTTACGCTGACGGATATTCCGGAAACCTCCGTCTCTCTCCACGTAACCACCCCCGGTTATGCCAAAGCCTTCAAAGTCGTCGAACCAGGCGAAACCATTGAAATCGAAATCAACCGCGGCGCCACCGTCAGGGGAAAGGCCATCGACATAGAAGGCAAACCCGTGGCAAACCTGGAACTGACCATGCAGAATAAATGGGACCACACCCCCGACGTAAGGCCATCTCCCAATTTATGGAGTGGCCGCGCCCTGACCGCCGACGATGGTGCATTTGCCTTTCTAAACGTCCCCCCCGGCGAATACACGTTTGTTGTTCCCCACATGCACAATCAGAAACAATCCCACGGAATTTTTAAAACACCTGCAGAGGAGTCGGTCACAGTCACCGTACCCGAATCAGGCGACCCCGACTCCATAAACGTCCCCATCTTCTACGGATATAGCATAGAAGGAACGGTCGTCGAAGAAGGCACTGACACCCCTGTTCCTAATGCACGCGTCTGGCTAACAAACCATAATTACCCTCACCCCTCCGTCTTAGCAGACGAAAAGGGAAGCTTCAAACTCGACGGCATTTTCGCAGAACATACCTATTCCATCACTGCCACCGCCGACGGCTTCACCTTCAGCCCCCGGCGCGACTCCGTCAGTTGGGGCACAACACAGACTCTGCAAGTTCAGGTTCCCACCACTGGAACCGTCGCCAGCGCCACCCTCGAAATGTTCCGCGACAAACATCTGACAGGCCGTGTTATCGACAGCGAAACATCCAGCCCCATCTCCGGCGCCCAGGTGAAAGTCGTAAAAAATCATTACGCTTCCCACACCCAAGTCCCCGAAAAGCAGACCACATCAACCGATGAAAACGGACATTTCTCCCTTGTGATGCCCCGTGAGGAACCCCACCGAGTCCGCGTGGAAGCCGAAGGCTATGCCCCGGGCATAAGCCCCCCCTTTGCCACCACAGATGAACAGGATATCACCATATCCATGCAAAAGGGCGTCTCCGCCAGCGGCATCGTATACGGCCCCGACGGCAATCCCTTCGAAGGTGCCAGCATCACAGGCTCATTCCGCATCCAGGGCAAAAACCGCGATACCAGCGATTCCTATTCCGAACAGGTTGGCACCGTAAGTACCACTGCCGACGGTAAATTCACTTTCGACAATCTTCCCCCCGGCACCAGCTTCGGCGCAAACGCCAGGGCACAACACCATGCTTATTCCCGCTCCGAATCAGTACCCCTTCATCCAGGGGAAGACGTCACTTCAGTAACCCTCCATCTCGAACCCTCCGAACCCCTTAGCGGCACCGTACAGGACGAAACAGGAAAACCCGTAGCTGGTATGTTCATCCGAGCCCACCTCCAGGACGAAGATGAAACCTCAACCAGAACCCGCATCATACACAACCAGCACATCGACCGCAATGGACGATTCCAGTTCGACGATTTGCCCATTGGCACCTATCGCCTCGAACTCTCCGGCCGCACACGGGAATTCTTTGATGATATCAAAACCGGCCAGACCGACGTCGTCCTGAAAATCGGCGAAGGAAAAACTATCGACGTCGAAGCCCGCTCCGGCTATTCTAACCAAACCGGTGCAACCCTCCACGGCCGTGTCATCGACTATAAAACCAGCCAGCCAATCACCAACTTCATCGCAGTCATGGCTCGCCAGCAGGTAAAACCCGACCCCGACGTCAAAGGTGGATTTATCGCCACAGGACTCAACGTCGGCACCCCTTACCAAACCGTCCATATCACCGCTCCCGGCTATGCGCCCCTCGATTCCGACAGCATCTATGTCTTCGCCGGCCAGACCCGAATCGACCAGACCTTCGCCATGGGCCCCGGCGGATCCATCACAGGCAGAACCATCGACCACAACACCAGCCAGCCCCTGAGCCACGTCACCGTGGAGCTTAGCCATGATCAATACAGCGCCACAAACAAGCCCAGCGAAAAGCCCATTGTAGCCGTCACCGACGAGCAAGGCCGCTTTGTTTTGCCCAACGTTGGCAGCGGCCGCAAAGTCGTCGCGTTCCGCCCCCCGGACACTGCCCGTTTCAAACCCACCCAAGAAGTGGTCGAAGTCCAGCACGACAAAACCACCAACATGGGTGACATCCCCATCGGCTCCGGCGGGACCATCGAGGGCAAACTCATCCGCACCCCGGACAACACCCCCATCGCCAACGCATCCGTCTTCACAGCAAATCAGCCCCACAATCCTGTCCGCACCAACGATGCCGGCGAATTTAAAATCACCGATCTCCAGAGCGGACTCTACCATGTCATCGCCAACAACGGAGAAGCATCCGCCTGGATTGGCATCGAGAATCTTGAAACCAAAGAGCTCACCCTCGAGGTAGGCTCCGCCATACTCAATGGCCAGGTCACCCGCGGCGGCAAACCCTTAGAATGCACCGTCTTCGCACGGAAAGTCGGACCTGCCCAAAGCGTAGTCCGCAGCACCACTGCCGACGCCAACGGGAAATTTACCCTTGAGCAAATGACACCCGGACGCTGGCAAGTCCGCTTCACCGGCTCCGGCGATCACCCCTTCACTGCCGAAGAAGCCGTCGTTTTACCCCCCAGCGGCGAAAACGTCACCCACACCTTTAATCTCCCCAGCGGCTCCGTGCGCGTGAAAGTCATCGACGAACAGAACGCCCCAGTCTCCGGCGCAACCGTAATCGTCCGCGAGCAAGCCAACGCCAGCGCCGCCCTTCTACCCATGCCTCACCGCACCAACACAAACTCCGAAGGCATCGCTGAAATCCAATACCTTGGCGACGGAAATTACGCCATCACAGCCTTGGCAAATAATGGCCAGCGCGGCGTCGCCACCAATCAATCCGTCAAAGACCAGGAAACCACCGAAGCCAACATCACTCTCAAACCCGTCGAAGGCGGGACCCTGGTCTCCACGGCAACCGACCAAACCAGCAACCAGCCCGTGGCCTCCGCCTGGCTTCACCTCATCAGCGAAAACGGCGATATCCTCGAACACACCGCCGAGCGCAACGCCGCCGGCATCCTCACCCTGCAAAACATCCCCGCCGGAAAATATCGCGTCCAGATCAGCTCCTTCGGCTACAGCGTCACCGAACACGAAGTGGAAATCACCGCCGGCCAAACCCGCGAACTCTCCGACACCCTCTATCCCGCCGGGGCCGCCCGCTGGGTCATTCGAGACTCCGAAGGCGCCCCTGTAGTCGCCGCCGAGTGCCGCATCGAGATGATCGAAGGCGAAATGAACGAAGAACCACGCACCGGCCAGACCGATAACGACGGGCTCTTCGCCGTACGCGGCCTCGCCACCGGCGTATATCAGGCCACCGCACGCACCGCCGACGGCCGCACCGCCGAAGCCCGCATCAACATCAGCGCAGGCAATGCCACCGACGCCATCAGTCTGCTCAAATAATCCGCCTCTTCACAAATTACCAGGCACAAAAAAAAGGCCGGCAGAAGCTCTTGCCGGCCTTACTTATTACTTTATTGAACTCATTCAAAAAGCTCTCTGATCTCGCGATCAGGCTTTGATTGTCTCTTCGCCCTTTTTCCAGTTGCAGGGGCAAAGCTCATCCGTCTGCAGCGCATCCAGAACCCGAAGAACCTCATCCGGGCTGCGGCCCACATTCAGGTCCGTCACATAAATAAACCGGACAATCCCGTCAGGATCCACCAGGAATGTAGCCCGGTGGCTCACGCCTTTTTCCTCATCAAGGATGCCCAGGTCTCGCGAAAATTCCTTCGTGTAATCCGCAAACAAAGGATGCTTCAGGTCCTTCAATTCTTCCTTCGCATTCACCCATCCAAGATGGCTGAAAGCACTGTCGCAGGAACCACCCAGAACCACGCACTCGCGGTCCTCGAAATCCGGCACGGCATCACTGAAAGCCTTGATTTCCGTCGGACACACAAAGGTGAAATCCAGCGGATAGAAATAGAGGCAAATCCATTTGCCCGCGTAATCTTCCGTCTTTACGCGGGCTTCCGGGTCCGTGCCCACCAGGGCGGACAGATCAAAATTCGGCAGCTTTTCCCCAATACGGATCATGCCCTTGCCGGCCTGTGCCTGCTGTTGTGTGTTGCTCATCGAGAGTAACATCTCCTTCATTAATTTAAATTGGATAAACTTGTCTTGTTTTAACAACTAGCGTATTCTTTACGCCAAAATTCACGCAGAAACTGCCGACTCAACAGCCGCCGATACCGCCAGCGCCGACGCTATCTTTGCCGCCGAAGCCGCAGCCGAAGCCCCGCGAATGATCTCATCAATCTGCTCATCCGTCAGGCCCACTTCCTTGCCCTTTGCAATATGGCCCTGCACGCACTTATGACATCCGTTGATCGACGACACAGCGATACAAATCGCCTCGACTTCCGTTATTGGCAAACCAGCCTTAACAAAAACGTTCGCATTAAACGGCGCCCGAAAAGCCTCATAAGTCGCCTTATCTTCCTCAGCCACCTGATCCCGGAAGCGATAATGTCCGTTAAAAATCGAGCAGGTGCCAGCCACTCCCACAGCCTCCAGCACATCCTTCTGCGTACGCCCTGCCCCGATCGCGGCCTTTGAGAAAAACTCCACCGCTTGCGGGCTGCCCGACACACTCGCAACCGCTACAGCCACCAGCAGCTTCTGCGCACGTTCAAATTTCCCATCGCCCAACTGGCGATTAAGGTTCATATAAAGATCGTTAATCCCATTTTCAGACCCCGCCAACACATGAAAACCTTCCGGCAGTTCCTCTACCTGAAAAACTTCTTTCAACCGATCCAGCGCACGCTGTCCGCGATCCGAAACTTCAACATTCGTAAATGGGTTAGTATTATCTGACAATGACCTCTCCTTTTCCTAAATCCTTGAAAACAGACAGGTTGCATCACTTTTTACCGCATCCCTGCTGCCCACTCTACTTCCACAGGTAACAATCAGTTTCATTCTCAAATGGACTCACAAAGGCCATAGCATAAGACTATACAGTTTATTGAGACCATAAATCACTGAATTCATTAGACATGCACTCAAACCATCATTACTCTGGGCACCGCCTGAAAACTCCACTTTTTCTAGTTGAAAAATCCAAAGTCCATCGCCTACTCTATCCCCCTATGTTACCCCTCGACCAAATGCACGATTGGCTTTCAATCAGACTTGTGCCGGATATGACCCGCGCCCGGTTCTACGCCCTTATGGGCGAATTCGCCACGCCCGCTGATGTCTTCGGCGCTTCAGCCGCCAGAATCGCCGCTGTCCGCGGCTTCTCCCAGGAACTCGCCACCGAAGTCCTGTCCAGCAATGCCACCGACCGCGCCCGGCGCCATATCGATCAAATGCAACGCGCCGAAATAAGGCTGATCACCCGCGCCTGCGATGATTATCCCTATGGCCTGAAACACTCCACCCTCGCGCCCCCAATCCTCTTCGTCAAAGGCACCCTCCACGAAGACGACAAGTATTCCGTATCTCTCGTAGGCAGCCGGCATGCCACCACCTACGGCCGCTCCGTCGCACGAGAACTCGCCGGTGACCTCGCCCGCTACGGACTGACCATCGTAAGCGGCTTTGCCCGCGGCATAGACGGTGAAGCTCATTACGCCGCAATCCGCGCCGGTGGCCGCACCCTCGCCATTCTCGGTAATGGGCTCGACATCTGTTACCCGTCAGAGCACCACTCGCTCGGCACTGAAATCATCCGCAATGGCGCCATGATCAGCGAATACCCTCTTGGCACCTCCCCCGAACGCTACAATTTCCCCGAACGCAACCATGTCATCGCCGCCCTCTCCCTCGGCACCATCGTCGTCGAAGCCGCAGAAAAATCCGGCTCCCTCATCACCTCCCGCCTCGCCCTCGACGAAAACCGCTTCGTCTTCGCCGTCCCCGGAGACATCACCCGCAAAAACTCCCGCGGCGCTAACCGCCTCATTCATAACGGTGCCTGCATGGTCCAGCGAGCGAAAGACGTCCTCATCGAGATGAAAGACGTCCTCCGTGCTTATCTGAACGTCGACCAGCTAATCGATGAGACACCACTCCTGCCCGAACTCGATACGGCCCCGGAAATCGAACGCCGCACTACCAGATCCCGCGACTGGGTTGACAAACTGCAAGGTGTCGACCCCTCCGAGTTTGACAAACTGCTCGAAGAAGTCCAAGCTGCCGTCGCTCTTTCAGAACTAACCACCGCACCAGCTCCACCCCCACAGCCTGCCCCGTCCAATCCTTCAGCTACATCCAAAGCGCCGCCGGCACATCTCGCCGCATCCTCCAGCGAAACCGCGTCTTCCATCACAGGCGTCCCTAATTACTCCGAAGACGACACCCAAATTATTTCCCCGCTCGACACTGCCCCACCACCCTTCAAATCGGACGACACCCAGCCTCTGGAATTACAGCCCGCTCCCGCCCGTTCCCTCCAGCCTGAACCCAAAAATGTTTGGGACAAAACAAAAGCTCCCCCCTCTGTAACCGCCGCCGCCGCTACATCCATTGTTTCCCGGGATGATATGCCATCTGCTAAGAAACTCCAACTCACCGAAGAAGAACGCTTTATAACCGAGCTGCTCTATCATGAAGCCATGGTCTTTGATGAGCTCGCCGACCGCGCTTACAACCGCGGACTCGACGTCCCGCGCCTGACCTCCCTCCTCCTTAAGCTGGAGATGCGCCGCGTTATTCGGCAACTCCCGGGGCGGTACTACGTTCTCTACACCTGACCCCAGCCCTGCCGGCAAGTCCAACCACCACCCACCCACCATTCAAGGGTCGCGCCTGCCCTACAGCTCCTTCTTCATAATAGCAAACCGGCGCGATAATTTAAACCCCAGCCGACCATAAACGCCATCCAGAGCCCGATGCCCCGTCCACAAAACCCACGCGCTGTGGCACCCCTTTTTTCGCATCTGGTCCAGCGTCCTCGACAGCAGAACCGTCCCAATTCCCTTACCCTGGTAAGCGTCAGAAACGCCAAAAGGGCCAAAGTGCTCATGCTCATGCTGACAAAAACCGATAATCTTGCTCCCCTCCCCCTGCTTTTCATCCACCGCCAGCCAGATTGCATCCTCCGGGTAACGCCCCGCCGCCAGATCCCGCAAATTCCGACGCGCATCCTCCACCCACGGCCCCGGCATCAACTCCCGCTGAAACTCCAGGTAAGCCGTCAGATCATCGCGCCGGTAATGCCGAATCACAATCCCCTCCAGCGCCAGGTCCGCTTCCTTTTGCCGCGTGCTTTCCGAAATTGTAAACGTCCCAATCAGAGCATCCGCCGCCAGCGCCTCCGAATACTCGTTATAACCATGCGACTCCAACAGTCCCAACAGGTACGGATAGTTATCCTTGTCCATGCCCGGCACAAAATAGTTCGGCGTATAGGGCGACAAAACCGCCACCTTTCGCCCCCGCTCGCGGAAAAAATCATCCGCCGCCTCAAGCAAAGCCTCGCCAGCATCCGACTCCTGAAAACGAGGGTCCACACCAAACGCCGTCACAAACCCCGTATCCTCCCGCAGCCCCACCTTTTCAATCGGCTTGTGCAAAACAAAACACGTTATGAACCCCGCCAGCTCCTCCCCAGCCCAGGCCAGCATCACGCTCTCGCGCTCATAGCTTTCATCCAGCAACACCCGCAACTCCAGGCCGCTACGTGTGATGGAATCCAAAGGCAAAGCCGCATCCCAGCACTTCAGCAAAGCCTCCGTCTGGCTCGACTCAAACGGGCGCACCGCAATCTTATCAGAACTCACCGTTCATCTCCGAATAAGGTTAAAGCGAAGGCGAGCTCGACATCTTGACCGTGCCCGTCTCCGGGTCATAAAGCCACTCGCCCCCAAAAGGCTCCGGCGTCACGAAGTTCATATAATAAACCTCGTCCAGGCTCTCCGGGTTTCGTCCCAGCTCTTCTTTTCGCTCCAAGATATCTTCCCGCACCTGCTGAATCAACTCACGCGCCGCTTCCAGCAACCGGCCTTCTGTCATGATAATCTCATCCGGCGTATGCTCCCCGCGAAATGCCAGGCGTGTGTGATTAATTTTATAAGGCGTCCCCACCGGACTTTTCGGCAGCCCGCTAACCGTCGTCAGACTATCTCGGAAAACAATATCCTGGTAATCCGCCATATCAATGCGCCCGTCTCCCGTCTCTTGCGGAGTCGGCAAAGGCGACCTCAGCACCTCCGGATCCGGAGCCACATAACGCTGAAGCGTAGTCTCATCCACATGACGCTTCGACAGTGCTTCAGTAACCTTCAGCGTATTGGCAATCAGCCGCGACATACTCCCAGTCTCATAGCTCTCCAGCGCAGGCATATCCGCAAGCTCTTCGAGAGACTGTGGCAGACGGCCTGTTTGAGATGTAAACTCATCCGCAGCCTTCAACAGCGTATCCGCATTCCACTTGTCAATGGCCTCCGCCGCCTTGTTCAACGCGATTTCCTGCAACAGCGGCTCATCCGCATCAATCGCCTGCATCAGGTTACCAATAAAGCGGTCCAGACCAATATAAAACTGCCCCGAACTCACATCAATATAAGCCACCATCCGCTCAATCCACTCCGGAGCATCAGGCCGACGGGCAGAGATCAACCCATACCAGCGGGCCAGATCCAAATCTGACATCTGCCAGTGAGCCACATACATCGCCTCAAACGGCGGCCGATGCTGGCGAAAAACATTAAACGTACCTTTGTCCAAAAGATCAAGGCCCGGCTGCAAATGGCCGCCCTCGTCCCCAATCACAAGGTTGCCAAACATATACGCATCCGCAAAATACGGATCCAGATCCGTCAGCGTTTCAAACTGGTTATAAACGGGACGCCAGTCGCGGTTAGTCATCCCCCGTCCGCCAAAACTCTGGATAGACCGCAACCAAAGCAGATCAGCCGCCACCATATCATAACGCAACGCAAACAGCTTCATCTGCTCACCACTGCGTCCGCCAAACTGCCACGTATCAAAAAACGGAGCATACTTCAGCACCCGCTGCATTCCCTGGTGCTGAATCAGCGCCGCAACACCAAAGCACCCAAGAAAAGCCGCCCAAAGTATCAGTCCAACAAAAAACCGTTTCATCGTATCGTCCCCCGCCCCCCTTACTTGAAGTTCCTGCGACGGAAAATCAAGGACGCCAGGCACAAAACCGCACCCGTATAGGTTAAACCGTAAAGAATCGTCTGCCAGTCCAGCAGCGGCGGCCCCGTCATCGCAGCCGTCACATCCGGCGCACCATAAACCGCCTCCATCCGGCGATCAAAATACGCCAGGTTCGGCACAATCAACACCGCAACACGGCAGAACCAGTACTTAACCGCATCCGCCTCCGCAAGCATCGCAACGCCCCCCGCATTTTCCGCCAGCTTGTCCGCAAACCGCATGATATCTTCGCAAAGACTGCCAATGATAAACGTCAGGAAAGTAAACACCGCACTCAATGTCGGCGTGCTGAACGTGCTGAAGAAAATCGCAAAAGCCGTAATAATCGCCAGGCTCAACATGCTGAAGAAAATCACCTTCATCAGACCCGCCGTCATCGGCACCACATAAACCCCGATCATCGTACCCAGCGACTTCAAGATAGACGATCCCAAAGCCTGCGCATAATAAGAAGCCGACGACTGCACCTGCACATAGCTGCCCGTCGAATCCAGATCGTAGATCACTTTGCTCATCACGTCATACTGGGTCACGTCCCGGAAATAAAGCACCGCAAACAGCACAAACGTCATAATCGCCACATTGACGTAAATCGTAAAAAGCAGCCCGAAAAACTTCCCAAGGATAAACTGCGTCCGGTCAATCGGCTTACTCACGATCGTATAAATCGTCTTTCGGTCCAGCTCATTATAAACCAGGTAAACACCCACAAACACAGCAATCAGGAACCCGAAAAAATCAATACTCGCCAGGCCCAGATCCTTAATCAGCTTCTCCGGCTGAGCAATAGACAAATCACTGATAACCGTCGAAAATCCGATCAACAGAATCGCAAAAATCAGCAGAAAATATAGAACCTTGTTACGAACCGCCTCGCGGAAAGTGTTCAGCGCGATAACAATAATCTTACCCATCAGGCGCTCACCTCCTGCTTCTTGCCCGCATCTTCCGGCTTCCGCGTAACCTCACGGATAAAATACTCTTCCAGAGTTTCCCGCCGCGGCGTCAGACTGATAAGCCGCGCACCGCGATCAAGCCCCTCCCGGATCAGCGAATCCGCATCATCCTGCTTCTCCAGAATCACCAGGGTTCCCTCTTCATTATCAATAATCTGGCGAGACTTCGGCCGTACCGCCTCCACCATCTCCTGCGGAAGATTATGCATCCAAACCTCATATTCCCGCACAGACGTCCCCAGCAAATGTCCCATATCCCCCTCAGCAATCAACCGCCCATGATTCACAATCGCCACACGGTCACAAATCAGTTCCGCATCACTCAAAATGTGCGACGAGAAAAACACCGTCCGTCCCTGATCACGCAGCGACAGAATAATATCACGAATCTCCTTGCGCCCCATAGGATCCAGACCGCTCTGCGGCTCGTCCAGCACCACAACCTTCGGGTCATTCAAAAGACTCTGCGCCAGACCAATCCGCTGCAGCATCCCCTTGGAATACCCCTTCAACGCCAGGTTCGGCGCATGAGACGGCAAACCCACCAGCTCAAACAACTCATCAATCCGCTTACGCCGGGCCGACTTGCTCATCCCGTAAAGCTGACCATAATAATCCAGAAATTCCGCACCCTTTAGGTAGTCATAAAAGAACGGATTCTCCGGCAGAAAGCCAACCTTCTCCTTCACCCCCTTGTTTCCAAGGTCCTTACCCAGGATCCGGGCACGGCCACTCGTAGGAAAAAGAATTCCCATTAAAATTTTAATCGCCGTAGACTTACCGGCACCATTCGGACCCAGCAAACCATAGATCTCGCCATCCCGCACCGACAAATCCAGATCAGCCAGAGCCGTCGTCTTGCGCATAAAATTAAAGCGCAACCGACCATTTTCCACATCGATAAAATCGTGGGTATAAACCTTCGTAAGCTTAAACGTTTCGATAACATTCATATCCAATTACATCCACTTTGAATGCAGGTAGACTCCAACCCTGCCGACCGAATTGCCGCTGTCAAGTGTGGGGACACCTAAAAGCTGATACATCATTCAGCCACGAGAAATGACAAATTTACGACAAAAGTGGCGACTTGCCCACCGTTACAGCATCTCTCGCCGCAAATCCCCCGGCTCATTCGGCATAAGCAAACCCGGCGCAATATCAAACACCGTACGCGCCCCTGACTCTCCCCCCTGCCTCAACCGGTAAGCCGCCCGCGCATAAGCCACCAGCACCCCCGCAGTAAATTGCGGATTACTCTCCAGCGCCAAACGAAACTCCACTACCTGCCTCGCTCCACCCCCCGATTCCCCACTCCGAATCACAAACCCGCCATGAGGCATCGCCCCATGATCCGCCTCAAATTCCTCCGCCGACAAAAACGTAACCGTCGTATCATAATCCGCAAAGTAATCCGGCATCGTCACAATCGCCCGCTCCACCTCCGCCCCGTCAGCCCCCTCCTCCAACACCACAAAACAATCCCGCTTGTGACACTCCCGCTTTGTCAAATCCGCCCCCTCATGCCGCCGCACCCGCTCCACCGCCGACTCCACCGGAATCGTATATTGAACAGCACTTTTCACCCCCGGAATCCGGCGAATTGCATCCGAATGCCCCTGGCTCACCCCCGGTCCCCAAAACGTCGCCGTATCACCCGACGGCAAAACCGCCTCACAAAAAACTCTCATCAAAGAAAACAAACCCGGATCCCAGCCCACACTTATAATAGCCACATTCCCCCCCGTCCGCGCCGCCGAATCCACCTCCGCAAAATACTCCGGAATCTTCCCATGCGTATCAAAGCTGTCCACCGTCGAAAACAGCCCCGCCAGCTCCGGACCCTGCTGCGGCAAATCGCTCTTCGATCCACCACACAAAATCATCACATCAATCTTATCCCGGAAATCCTCAACCTGATCCAGGCCAAACACAGCAGCGCCCGAATCCGTTCTCAGCGAATCCGCCCGCCGGGAAAACACCCCCGCCAGCCGCATATCATCGCACCTGCTCAAAGCCGCTTCCACACCACGGCCAAGATTTCCGTAACCAACAATTCCAATATTTATCAGGGTCATAATAAAATTGAACACGCTTCCAACAAAATATCATATTCAAGAAATTTCCCGCAACAATCGACATCCCTCCACCACCACCCCTCAGCAAGCCACACAATACTATAAGCCCTCCGCTGTTCCTAAACACTGAACATGTCCACCACCCTGCCACCTATAGACATAGACGCCGCAAACCCAACCCCCTGCCCTGAAACCAAAAACCTCACCACCTTCCGCGCCCCTTGGTGGCTCCCCGGCGGACACCTCCAAACCATCTACACCGCCAAAATCGCCCCCCGTCCAAAAGTCCCCTTCCATCGCCAGCGCTGGCTCACCCCCGATGGCGACTTCATAGACGTCGACCGCATCAACGGTCTCCCCGACAAACCCCTCCTCCTCCTCTTCCACGGCATGGAAGGCTCCTCAAACAGCTCCTACGCCACCGCAATCATGTCCCACATTCAACACCTCGGCTGGTCCAGCATCATCCCCCATTTTCGCAGCTGCTCCGGCGAATTAAACCACGCCCCCCGCTTTTACCACTGCGCCGATTATCACGAAGCCGACTGGATCATCCGCCGCATTCACCAGGAAAAACACCCCGACAGCCCCCTATACGCCATGGGCGTCTCTCTCGGCGGCAACGTCCTCATGCACTGGCTCGCACAGAATCAGCATCAAGCAGAAATCATCACCGCCGCCGCCGTCGTATGCCCCCCCGTAGATGTCGCCGCAGGCGGCAAAGCCCTCGCCACCGGTATCAGCCGCCTTTACTGCTACTCATTCCTCCGCACCCTGAAACCAAAAGCCCTCCAAAAATTAAAACAACACCCCGGCCTATACTGCCCCCAAAAGCTGAAACAATGCCGATCCATCTACGAATTTGACTCCCTCGTCACCGCACCCCTCCACGGATTCAAAAGCGTCGAAGAATACTGGCAAGCCGCCAGCACGCACAATCTCATGCCCGACATCACCGTCCCCACCCTCCTCATCGCCACGTTAAACGACCCCTGTGTCCCCGCCAGCTCCATCCCCCGCCAAAACGCCGGCGCAGTCCACATCGAAATCTCCCCCACCGGCGGCCACCTCGGCTTCACCCACGGCCCCTGCCTTCCCGGCAAAAACCAATGGCTTCCCCAGCGCCTCACCGGCTGGTTCCTCCACGGCCAAACCCGCTAAAATCCCCCCCAAAGCCGACAGCGCGTTCGCATCAAATCAAATGCTCGCGGTCCACTTCTGATCCGAATCCCGCCGCCCCGCGGGGCCCTGCGGGGCCGCCTGGGCGCCGCCGTGGACGAGTCCAGCCCGGTCG